>CAYOSE010000026.1:0-27880 GCA_964406535.1 uncultured Sphingomonadaceae bacterium | reverse complement strand
TGGATCCCGACACCGCCGAGCAATATCACGACCAGACCCTGCCCGCAGAGGGCGCCAAGACCGCGCATTTCTGCTCCATGTGCGGGCCGAAATTCTGCTCGATGAAGATCAGCCAGGAAGTGCGCGAGTTCGCGGCGCGGCAACACAACAACCCTCCCGGCACCGTTCGCCCTGAGCTTGTCGAAGGGGAACGGGCTGCTGCCGCTCGTACTTCGACAAGCTCAGCACGAGCGGCTTTGAGCGAGGCGGATGCCGAAAAAGGCATGGAGGAGATGGCCAAGGTCTATAACGAGACTGGCCGCGAGCTCTATATGGGGCAGGGCGACCGCGAGCATGATTGAGGGTGGCGAGAGCGGCGGGAAGGTGAAGGGTCCCGCGTCCTACTTCCCCTCGATCGAGAAAAAGTACGGCCAGCCGATCGAGCACTGGATTGGCCTCGTCCGCGCGCAGATGCCTGCGAAGCACATGGAACTGGTGAGCTACCTCAAGGACGAACACGGCATGGGGCACGGCCATGCAAATGCTGTGGTTGCGTTTGTGATGAAGGGGGAGGGGTGGCGACCTGACGGATTCTGATTACTTGTATGTGAAGGCCGAGGAGTGAGGGTTTATGCCTACCCTAGTTCACGATTGTCCAAGGTGTGGGGCAACTAGAACCACTTTTGATGTTCTTGCGGCTATCGACGTTGAGCGTCGATACTCTAACGCTAGTTGGCAATCGAACCATGAAGTATTCGGTGTTTGCCGCAATTGCCATGTCGGAACCATCTTTATTCTGATGTTAACGGAATATGATTTGGTCAATCGAGGTTGGTCTAATGAGCTTTGGTCGGAAAGCATTGGGCTGAATGATCTCTTTGAGGTGGTGCGATTTGTTTCGCTAGTCGATAAGAGTAGCCATCCTTGTCCGGATTTCGCACCTGAGAAGGTTAAGAATGCATTTGATGAAGGGGCGGCTTGTATGGCCATTGGCTGCAACAATGCAGCGGTCTCAATGTTTAGGCTCGCAATTGATCTGGCAACGAAAAACTTGCTCCCTGAGGATGGAGTCGATGGCGGGCCAAACGCCGCTCAACGAAAGAAGCTCTACAATCGGATTGAATGGCTGCATGAGAAACGGATTATCGGGGACGACCTCTTGGAATTAGCATCTTGTGTCCGCGAGGATGGAAATGACGGTGTCCACGATGGTTCACTAACCGAAGCCGACGGAACTGATAATCTAGAATTCTGCGAGGCCCTTCTGCGCAGGCTGTTCACTGAGCCGGCCCGGATTGAGCAAGCTAAGCTCCGTAGGGAAGCACGTCGCGCTGACGGCTAAGTGATTGCAGACCGCTACTTTGATGGGCGGCTTAGCATTGCAAAGTAGCTGACCGACGTTATAACACCCGTATGAACAAGCCGCTCAAGATCACGAAAATCGGCAATTCCGCCGGGGTCATCCTGCCCAAGGAGGTGCTCGCGCATCTCGGGCGCGAGGTGGGGGACGAGATTACGCTCGTCCTAAAGCCGGGCGGGATCGAGCTGGTTTCCGGCGACCCTGATTTCGAGGAACAGATGGCAGCCGCGCGCAAGGTCATGGCTGAGCGCAAGCGCGCCTTGCGCGAACTGGCGAAATAGCTTCATCCTTCGACAAGCTCAGGACGAACGGATCACGAAATGGCGGAGGATTGGGTTTGGGTGCTCGATAGCGTTGCGCTCGCCGCCCACGTCGAGCAGCTGGCCGAGCATGGCGGCGGTGACGGCATCCGTGACGCAGGCGCGCTTGAAAGCGCCATGGCCCGCCCGCAGAACCTCGCGCAATATGGCGAGCCGGACGTTACCGCGCTGGCCGCCGCCTATGCCTTCGGCATCGCCCGCAACCACCCGTTCGTCGATGGCAACAAGCGCACGGCTGCGGTCGTCAGCGAAACTTTCCTCGCGATCAACGGTCACGAACTGAACGCGACCGATGCAGAAGTCGTCGTGACGATCGTTGCCCTCGCGGCGGGCGAGCTGGCCGAGGACGAACTGGCCGACTGGTTCCGGGACCATCTGACGGAATAGTCTTCGTCATGCTGAACTTGTTTCAGCATCCATATCGCCTGCCGAAGCGTTGTTTGCGGACGAGAGATGGACCCTGAAACGAGTTCAGGGTGACGGTAATCGCCTTCCCTACACCTCTGTCGCCATGCTCGGCTGGCGGGCATAACCCGGATCTACGCCTGTAACCTTTCCACGCGCTGCGCCCCGCCGCATTCAGGCGCAGCGAAGGCGCGTGAAGCCCTCCCGGATCTTGCCTCCAGGACCGTGTTCCATGTGTTCCATCCTGTAGGACTTGGCAGGTCTTTTCGCCCTACCGCTTCGCACCTTGAGGGTCTTCTTGGTCGCCCTAACGCTGCGCTATTTGAGGGCGTTGTTGTCCGTCCTATCGCTGCGCTACTTGAGGGCGGAGCGCGCCAGCTTCACCAGCACCTTGTCGAGCTCCTGCAGGAACCGCGAGCGGTCGGCCTTGCTGAACGGCGGCGGGCCGCCCCCAACTCCGTCCATCCCGGCGCGAAGGTCGGCCATGATCGCGCGGGTCGCGATGGCCCCGCCGATCGATCCGCTGGTGAACGGCTTGCCGTTATGCGCGAGCACCGTCGCGCCTGCCTTCAGGCAGCGATCCGCTAGCAGGATATCTGCCGTCACCACCACGCTGGCCGTGTCGGCATGCTCGGCGATCCAGTCATCCGCCGCGTCAAAACCGTCGGACACCACCACCCGCTCCACCAGCGCGCTGTCGGGAATGCGGAAGGCCGCGTTGCTGACCACCTTCACCGGCACCTTGTGGCGCAGCGCGACGCGGTACACTTCCTCCTTCACCGGGCAGGCATCGGCATCGACGAGGATCGAGACCACGCTCATATTTGGCGCTGTATGTCCCGCATCGTTGCCAGTTCCGGGCCACGCAGTGGACTCCGGCAAGGGCGAACGCCCGCCCGAGTTTTTGCGAGGAAGCCAAGGGGCGCGGATGCGCCCCGCCCGGCGTTTGAGGGTCCAAAGAAAATGGACATCACCTTTTCTTCACGAACTCCGCGCGCAGGACGAGGCCCTTGATGCCCGGATATTTGCAGTCGATCTCCTGTTCGTCGCCGGTCAGCCGGATCGAGGGGATCACGGTCCCCTGCTTCAGCGTCTGGCCGGCGCCCTTGACGGTGAGGTCCTTGATCAGCGTCACCGCATCGCCATCGGCCAGCAGATTGCCCACGGCATCGCGCACCTCGACCGCGTCCTCTGCCGCGCGCCTTTGCTCGTTCAGGGCCGCCAGTTCGGAGGCGGGCATCCATTCGCCGCTGTCCTCGTCATATACGTATTCTTCGTCGTCGCCGCTCATGCACAGGCCTTTTTCGTGGGAGGCCGCGCCTATGGCAAGGCGGAGCGGCGATGGGAAGGCGAAGTTGTCCGCGCTACCGCTGCGCTACTTGAGCGCGGAGGCCTACCGTTTGATCCAGCTCTTCGCCTCGTCCAGCTCGGCGACAGGGAAGGTCTTCACGTCGTATGGCAAGATCGGGGCAAACAGCTTGGCGGTCTTCACCATCCAGTCAATGTCGGTGACCAGCGCGATGCGGGTGAAGTCGCGCAGATGTTTGAGGTCGAACTTGGTATCCTCCCATGCCGCATCGCCCGAATAGGTGGCGTAATCGTCGTCGAGCACGACCAGGCATTTGAGCTTGTCGTGTTCCTGCAGCTTCGCTTCCACCAGCGGGATCAGCGTATCGCGGTAATCCTCCGCCGTGATGATGCCGACCGCGCGGATTGCCACCACGTCGCGCGGCAGGCCCCCGATGATTTCGAACTGCCCCGGATCGTCGACCTCGGTGGCGGCCCAGGCCTTGGCCTCCTCCAGCTTGTTGGCCGGGAAGCGGCGGATCGTGGCGGAGACGAAGTGGTTGGCGACTTCCGGCGCGAGCGAGAGCAGCGGCGAGTCTCCGACGACAGCCACTTTCTGCACGATCTTGCCGTGTTCGGCGACGAAGTGGAAATGGCGCGAGAGCGCGCCGATGCTCGCCCAATAGGGCAGTCTGTCCACGCGGATGACGAAGTTGGGCACGCGGTCGGTCTCGTTGATGCGCGTGTCGATAGCCTTGGCGAGGCTGGCGAAATCCGCTTCGCTCAGCGCGCCTTCGGGGCGCAGGACCACGAATTCCGGGTGCGATTGGTCGATGTCGATCATGGCTGTTATCCTCTTCCTTGTTATCGCCAGCATAGCACGGGGCAGGGCAGCGCGCGTTGCCGCAGGTCAAACGTGGGCAAGGGTATTTGGCCAGTTGGGTTCCGCCAGCCCGGCCCGGCGGTTAGCCTTTGCAACAGGAGGACAGCCTGATGGACCTGATCACATCCGCGCTCACCTGGTTCGCGCTCGTTTCGGCAGGTATTATGGCGGGCGTCTATTTCACCTTTTCGGTGTTCGCGATGCGCGCCTTCGCCATGCTCGGAGACGAGGCCGGGGCACGGGCGATGCAGTCGATCAATCGGGTCATCCTGCAGAGCGCTTTCCTGCCACTGTTTTTCCTGAGCAGTCTGGCTTGCCTTGCGCTGATCGTGCTGGCCCTGGTGGGGCTGGCCGGGCCGCAGGGGACTATGCTGGCGGCTGGCGGGGCCGCTTATGTGCTGGGCATGACCGGCGTGACGGCAGCGGCGAACGTTCCGCTCAACAACCGGCTGGAGGCGGTCGATGCCGCGATCCCGGAAGGGCAGGCCGTCTGGCGCGATTATCAGGCGCGCTGGACCCGGTACAACCACGTGCGGACCGTGGCCTGCGTGGCGGCGCTGGTGCTGTTCGCGCTGGCGCTGGCCTAAGGCGGCGCAATTGCTCTGGAAACCGGCCGAAAAACACCCATCTCGGTAGTTCGATAATCACAGGCAGAGGAGCAAGCGCAATGCAGGTCCAGTTCAATTCCGACAGCAGCGTGATGGGCACCGAAAACGTCGCCGAGCGGATCGAGGCGCAGCTGCGCCACCGGCTCGCGCGGTTCGCGGACCGCCTCACCCGGCTGGAGGTCCATGTGTCCGACGTGAACGGGTCGAAGCATGGCGCGGCTGACAAGCATTGCATGATCGAGGCGCGCATTCGCGGCGGGCGACCCATTGGCGTGACCGGCAAGGCCGCCGATGTCGATGCCGCGGCGCGCATTGCCGGCAATACGCTGGCGCAGCGGCTGGAGCGCCATCTGGGCAAGGCCGAACGGCACAAGCACGACCCGTCGCCTGCCAAGGTGCTCTGACCGGTCCGCCACGGGGAGGGGATGCCTGCCATCTCCTCCACCCGTCGCGCCGGGAAACCGGTGCATCTTCCATATTGCAGCGCGGCGACGAATTGCTGCGCTGCGTATAGATTTTGCAATAGTTTATCCCTAAATCTGCTTCCCAAGGTTCACATGGTGTGAGCCCGATATGTGTCACGCAGCACCGCACGAACGGATGGCGGGCACGCAGGAGAGAACGATGCCATTTATCCGCAAGGCCCCCGCCGGGGCCCGTATCCTTGTCGCCAGCATTCTGGGGCTGGCTCTGGCCACCCCGGCCATGGCCAATGACGATGCGCTGGTGGTCAACCGCACGGCCGACACGCGCATGATCGAGATCAGCTATGCCGACCTCGACCTGACCAACGCCTATGATCGCGATACGCTGGAAATCCGCATCAACAATGCGGCCGAAGCGGTGTGCGACATCATGGGCGGTTCGCGCCAGATGGACAATCTGCCCTCGGCGAAGGCTTGCTTCGCCGAGGCCAAGCAAGGCGCGCTGGCCCAGCTCGCCGCGCGCGGTGTGCCCGTAGAGGTGCTCGCAGGCGGTTGATCCGCCACCTTTTTTCAGGGGAGGACCTGAAAGGCCCCCGTCCCGGTGCCACGAGTGCCGGGGCGGGGTTTTTTACGTTTGATTGGTCTGCTTATAGCCTCGCTCCGGCACAGTGAAATTTACATCAATGGTAATGTATTTCGGACATTTATCTATCCGGGAGAGGTAATACCTGAAAGAGCATTCAGGTGTTGCGCCGCTACACCTGTCGCATTAAGTTCTGGTTTCAATTTATACCAGTAAGGCCGGGCAGTGTTATCCTGGTTGGAGTTTATACGGTTGGTCCAGGATTTTGACCCTACTCGCATGCAGGCTGCGGTCGCGCATATGTCCGCTGCCTTGCTCATTCTGGATGAGATTGGCGCAGATATTGCCGCTGCTCGGCTGAGTGAGGCTCTTGATGTCTTAAAGGGCGAGACGCCGCTGTCCGGGTCGTGAACGCCGCCAACTGACGCAACCTAAAAGTGCGCCGAGATAGCTGGCTTTTCGATTCTGCCGGGGAACATACGGCAGACTACGGCAGTTCCCCTATCGCTGCAGTAATATTTGATCAACATTGTAGGTTGTCAGAAATTTATACCGGCGCGCAGCAATGGTGTGGGAGCTAGGTTGCCCGAGGATTAACAATACAATGTCTCGTGAAGACGACGACAAGCAGACGTTCAGAAAAAGTGAAAACTTTCGACGGGCCGATTTGATGCGCGAACTCGCCGATTTCACGATTGACTGGACAAGGCGCTTCGAAGAGCAGGTTGGCTCGAGTCCGGCGGGTATCGTCGACGCGCACATGCCTGACGGCGATACGGGCAGCGAGCGCGCGGCACACGATCTCCATCGCCCGCAGCGCACGAATGTGCATCTCGATTCCCCGGCCATGCATGCCTATGCTCGGCGGCGCCTGCGCGGCCGCGTGTTCGGCATGGATGAGATCTTCGGCGAACCCGCCTGGGATATCCTGCTCGACCTTGCCGCCGCGCGTGAGCAGGGTCGGAACCTGCCTCGGGGCCTGTGTGCCGATGACGACAGCCTTGCGCCATGTAAAGATCCTTGAGGTGCGCGGCCTGGTCGTGCGCAAGGCCGATCCGGGCGATGCGCGCCGCCAGTTCCTTGCCCTGACCGCGCTTGGTACCAACAAGCTCGACCGCTATTTCCAGCTGGCTGCCGCAAACGGGTCTTGAGCCGGTATCGGGCACGCTCAGGTGGCCAGGGCGTCCCCGATCAGCTTGCCGCCCAGCAGCACCATCAGCCAGTAGATGATGGTATAGAAGCGCTCGACATTGGTGCGGCGGACCAGCCACACCCCGGCCATGGTACTGGCAATGGCGATGGGCACCAGCAGCGCCGACGCGATCAGGTTTGCGCGGGTGAACTCGCCCAGCGCCCAATAGCCGGGAACCTTGGCCCAGTCGACGATCGCGAAGATGACCGCGCTCGTCCCGGCCAATTCGCGGTGCGGCAGCTTGCGCGGCATGACCCAGATCTGGAACAGCGGCGCCCCGGCATGGGCGATGTGGCTGGTGAAGCCCAGCGCCACGCCGAACAGGCTGCCCACCCAGCCGGGCGAGTTGCTGGGGGCGACGATCTTGTGCCCGCTTTCCAGCCACATCCGGTAGAGCGCGAAACACAGCGTCACCACGCCGAGCGCGCCCTTGACCATCGCGACCGGCACCCCGGCGGAGAAGAAATAGCCCAGCGCCACGCCGACAAAGGCGCCGGGGATCATCCGCGCCACGACCCAGCGGTTCCACGTCTTGCGGTAGGCCGAGACGCTGACCACGTCCTGCACCAGCAGGCACGGCAGCAGGATCGCGGCGGCCTGCATCGGCGGCAGGACGAGGACCATCAGCGGCACCGACATCGCGCCGATGCCGGCAAAGCCGCCCTTGGCGAGCCCGGCAATCACGACTGCCAGACAAACGAGAGCAATGGCGATCGGATCGTAGAGCATTGCGCGCCGCGATAGCGGGCGGGGCGGGGCGCGGCCAGCGCGCATTGCGTCAGTGGCGCGCTAGCGCTTCCGCAGGCGGGTGGCGAAGGACACGAAGAAGGCGGTCGACCAGCCCAGCAGCAGCACCCCGCTGACGCCCTCGATCGCCGCGACCAGCCGCCATGCGGGCAGCAGCCCCTCGTCGTCATAGCCGATCGTGGCATAGGTGATGGTCGAAAAATACACCGCCTCGTGCAGGTTCGGCAGCGCCTCCACCAGCAGGTACAAAGCCGCATAGAGCCAGATCTCGACCCCGTGCAACGCGAACAGGCCCAGCACCACGGCCATGGTGACGGTCAGGCCCTGCACGCTGAGCGGAGAGGTTGCCGAAACACGCTCCTCCTCCCGTTCGAGGCGCAGCAACTTCGACAGCAGGATCAGCCCGCCGCCATGCATGATGACGGTCAGCAGCACCATTATCGTGGCCACGATCAGCGGCTTGACCATCTCTCTCAGTCCCCGGTCACGAAGGCGTCGGTCCAGCTATAGCGCTCCGGGCCAAGCTCGACCGTGACCATGTCGCCCTCGCGCGAAACGGCGAAATCCCAGCTGGCCGACCCATCCGCCTGCGCGCTGTCCGCGCCAAAAGGCTCGCCATCGGGTCCCACGAAAATCGCCCGTTTCAGGCCCCCGGGCCGGGTGATCTCGACGAGGCTGCTGCCGTCATCGCCCCAGCCGCGCACGACGCCCGCCAGACAGCCACCCTCGACGGCTTCCCCGTCGACCGTGCAGGCGATTGTCGCCGTCGCATGATATTGCGTTTGCGGGACCGACGCATCGCCAGAGCGCATCTGGTCGATGTCGAGTATGGGCTCGCCATCGTCCTCGGGGGCACTGTTCTGTGGCTCACAAGCGCTGAGCAGGGCCATGACGGCCATGACCGGAAAAAACCTCGCCATCAGCTGTTCGCTCCGCCCGCTTGCATACGCGCAGTGAAACGCGGCGCGGCGGGCGCGGTCAAGCCCCTATTGGCTGAAACCTATGGCCGGGTGGCGAGCTCCGCTGCGACGTTGATCATGCGCGGGCCGCCTTGCCCGGCATCGAGCGGCGCTCCTTCATGCGGGGAGATCTCGGTTACTGCCGAAGGATCGACCGGCCAGACCATGTCGGGGAGCTCTGCCGTGGGGCCCGGCTCGGCCTTCTGCCCGGCAGCGGCTTCATAGAGATAGCCCTCGCCAAAGCGGGCCTCGTACAGCGCGCGTTCGGGGAGGCGGTTCCGCAAGCGCCCGTGATAGGCAAGCTCGGCCACCTCGATCGTGCCGTGCGGTGTTTCGAGCGGATAGTGATTGGCGCGCGCCTTCATCGCCCTGGCCTGTTCGGGCGACGCCGTCTGCATGTGCTGTGCGGGCAGGTCGGCGAGGTAGTCTTCCTTGCCGCCGGTTACGGGCTTCGTCTCGATGGCGGCGGCGGCCAGCGCCCCGCAGGTGAAGCCGAAAATGGGCACAAGCGCTGCCGCGCCCAGAATCTTGGGCGAGATAATCATGCAGAAACTCCAGGGTTTTGCGACGTTTGACATCCCAACGGACAAGACGGCGCGCGGGTTCCCGATGGCGCTGGCGGGCTTGCGGCTCTATCCTTGTGCGATCACCTTGTTTGCCAGAGGCCATTGCCATGAAACCCGCCCTCGCTGTTCCCGCCATGCTGCTGCTGGCCGCCTGTTCCTCCGGTCCGGGCGAGGGCGTGCCGGGCGACGTCGACGACACCCAGCCTTATGCCGGGATCGGCGAGGGGGAGACGATCAACATGGTCGGGACCGAGCCGTTCTGGAGCGCCGAAATTGCCGGCAGCATGCTGACCTGGACGACACCCGATCAGCCCGATGGCATCACCGGCACGGTCGAGCGCTTTGCCGGGCGCGGCGGCTATTCACTGAGCGGGACGCTGGAGGGCCGCATTCTCGATGCCACGATCACCCCGGCCGAGTGCTCGGACGGAATGAGCGATCGTGACTTCCCCTTTGCCGTCACCATCATGCTGGGTAGCGAAGTGCTTGAGGGCTGCGGCTGGACCGCCAGTACGCCTTTTTCGGAGCCATCACAGGGCTAGGTTCTGTTCCCGATATCAGGATCGAGGCCAGTCCGTTCCCCCGCTCGACCTCCCAGGTCTTACGCTATCGGGAGGTTGGGCGGGGGAGAGGGCTGGCACCGCACCTGTTTCAGCCACGCTGAAACAGAAAAGAAGGCCGCTTAGAAGCTACCCGGCGCGTAGACCTGCGCGGCGCTCGGCCGTTCGGGCTGGAGCAGTTCGCGCTCCTCGCCGGCCTCCGCCTTGCCCACGGCGGCACCGATGGCCGTGCAGCTGCGGCCCGCCAGCCGCGACCATCGCCTCATCCGGATCGCCGAGCTGGGCGGAAATGTCGTCGCTCGCGCGGCAGCTATCGGGCACGAAATCCAGCAGGCCGTCGTAATAATCGCCTTGCCCGTCGGCGTTCTCGACCTTGAGCGCGACGATCCGCAGCCGGTCGTCGCAGGCGCTGAGGTCCTCGGCGATCTGCCCCACCGGCTTGCCATAGGTATTCTCGCCGATCAGCGCGATATCGGCGACATGCGGGAGCATGCCGTTGATCACCATCTCGCTGGCCGAGGCGGTGCCGGGGCGGGTGATGAAGGCGATCTTCGTCGGTGCGATCGATTCCGCCTGAGCATTCAGCCGGTAGGCCGTATTGTTCGAAGCCTTGGAGTCGCGGAAGGCGATGCGGTCGAACACCTCGCCATCGAGGTCGCGGGCCATCAGGTCGCCGAAATGCTCGGCCACCGAGATTGCGCCGCCGCCATTGTAGCGCTGGTCGATGATCAGCTCGGTCACGCCCGCCGCACGGAAATCGGCGAAAGCCTGCGTCAGGTCGGCATTGGCCGGGCCGATAAAGCTCCGCAGGTTGATGTAGCCGACCTGCTTGCCGCCATCACTGATGATCTTCGCGCCATAGCGGTCGGATACGGGATCGAGATCGTACTCTTCCTTGGCGATGGTCACCGTTCGGTCGATCCCGCTGGCATCGATAACCCTGATGGCGCGCGTGACCCCGGCGGTATTGGGGCCCAGCGCGTTGATCACTGCCTGCGGCCCGCCAGCGGACATGATGATCCGGATGCTTTGCATACTGGCTTCATCGGGTCCGATCGCCCGGATTTCCGAACCGCGGTCGATGTTGTTGCCCAGTGCCGGTGTGCCCTCATAGGTTTCGATCACGAACACCCGGTCGTTGACCGTGTCATAGCCGAGGCGAAACCCGAAGCCGGCATTCGCGCCGCTGCTGTAATAGGCGTTCTCCTCGGCGATCGAGGTGACATAGGTGAAAAAGCGGTCGCGATTGGCGGCGCGCGCCGGGGCCACCAGCGCATCGATATAGTCCTGCAGGTCGCTGTAGGCCGAGGCATCGGCGCCGCTGTCGAGCAGGTCGGGAAACAGGTACCATTCTTCGAGCTGGGACAGGGTCCAGCTGGCGCGGCTGGCGAAGGAGCAGGTGGCTGAACCGCTCGATGTCGGTGTGGGCGTCGGGCTGCCCCCGGTATTGTTGTTGCCGGACGAGCCGCCGCCACAAGATGAAAGGAGGGCGGCAATCGCGGCAACGCCGCCGAATCGGGAAATACGCATGAACCGGGTTGTGACCTGCCAGATGTTGCGAGCTCGTGACGAGGGCCTGATCATGGCCCGATACGGGGCCATCGTCCAGTCGCGCCAGTGGCGCTTTTGGGCGAAAAATCATCGCTTTGTGGACAAACATCGACAGATGATTGGTCTCCTGCCCTTGCCATGCCCTCGGCCACACGGCACATCGCCCCTCGAAATTGTCTCGAAATGCGGGTGGCAAACGGCCCCTCGCGGCTAATGCGGAGTGGAATGTGATGGGCAAATCCGTGCCCGACTGGTTGTCTCAGGCGCTACCCGATGCTGGCGAAGCGGCCGCTCGCCTTGCTGTGGCCGGGCTCGCGTCCGAGGGCATGGTCGGCCGCAGCGGCTTTGCCCTGACCTCCGCCGCGTTCAAGGACGGCGAGGAACTCGATCCGTGCTTCACCGCCGCCGAAGAGGATGCCGTGGCCCCGCCGCTCGAATGGAGCGCGCCGCCATCGGGTGCGATGGAGCTGGCGCTGGTGGTCGAGGATCTCGATGCGCCGGATGGAGCGCCCGCCTCGCACTGGCTGGTGTGGGGCCTGCCCGCTCAGCGCGCGCAATTGCTCGAAGGCGAAGTGCCGCCGCGTGTCGGCAAGAACGCCTTTGGCAATTCCGAATGGTTGTTGCCCGATCCGCCCATGGATGACGAGGCGCACCGTTATGTGTTCCAGCTTTTCGCGCTCGACCTACCCCTGACGCTGATGCCGGGGGCGAAACGCGATGACCTGATCGCGGCAATGGACGGCCATGTCCTTGCCGTGGCGTTGCTGACCGGCACCTTCGCCAGGGAGGAAGGTGACGATCTTGAATGGGAGGAATTCGAAGACGAGGACGCGGACTGAACACGGGCCGAGCACTCCTCATGTGTTTTCGAATGACGTTTTGAAGGAAAGGAAAGTACCAATGGCTGCCAAGAACAATGCGCTGACCAAGCCGGTGACGCTCTCGTCGGAGCTGGAAAACGTGGTCGGCAAGGGCCCGATGACCCGCGCCCAGGTGACCTCGAAGGTCTGGGAATACATCAAGGCCAACGGCCTGCAGGATTCCAAGGACAAGCGCCAGATCAACCCCGATGCCAAGCTGGGCGCGGTGATCGGCAATGCCCAGATCTCGATGTTCAAGATGACCGCTGCGGTCTCGAAGCACCTGAGCTGACCACTCAAGCGTTTTTTCCACTGACGTGGAAGCGGCTCCGGCCCGCTCCCGCCCCGAAGGTTACGAAAACGTCCGGGGGACGTTTTCGCTGAGGGGGCCGGCCTCCCAAGTTTATCCTATCGGGAGGCTGGGAGGGGGAGTGGGCTGGCACCGCAATAGTTTCGGCGAAGCCGGAACGGAAATCAGGTGTCAGGTGCCCACCCCGGCGGGGCCAGCGTAAAGCCGGAAAACTCGAACCCCGGCGACACCACGCACGATACCAGTGTGTACCCTTGCGGTCCCGGCAGCGGTTCGGCCGCCTGCCAGTCGCCCGCCGCGATCACGTGCTGGGCGACATGCCCGGCCAGCAGGTCGGGGCCCAGCGCCACCTCTTCGACCTTGCCACTCGCGCCCTGGCTGATCGACAGGGTCAGCGGCTCGCCGCCGTGCCACAGCCAGATCTCGGCCGCATCGACCCGGTGCCAGTGCGAGCGCTGGCCGGCCTCCAGCAGGAAATGAATGAGCGTGGCGCTCGCGCGTTCGCCGGGCGCCGCCTCGGCCCGCCAGGTCTCGCGATACCAGCCGCCTTCGGGATGGGGCTGCAAGGCCAGCCGGTCGATGATCTGCTGTGCGCGTGTCATGCCGCCCGTGATCGCCTGTTTGTGTCCATCATCCAAGAGCCATTTGGCAGGGCGTGATTTTTTCGTATGGTGGCCTCGCCGGGTCGGGACATGCGGCGGTCGGGATAATTCGCGCCGCATGCCAGAACGAAGTCGCAAGCGCATGCCCTGCCGGGTGTGCCATTGCCAGACCGCACTGGAGGCAGGCCCCGATGAAGACCCACCCGATTTCCCGCACCGCGCTCGGCACCGTTCTTGGCGTTGCTATGCTCACCGCGCCAGTCGCCGCGACCGCTGCCGAGGGAGACATCGTGCTCGTCAAGGGCATCTCCTACGATACCGAAATGTCGAATTTCAGGGGGTTCGGGCAGTCCTTCGGCCCGGAGCAGGCCGCGCAATTGCGCGCACGGGCCTGCTCGGGTGACGCCAAACTGGCGGTCGCAACATCACTCCCGATGCTGGAGGATGCCTGGAATCAGGCCTTCGGCTGGGGCGTCGCGCCGTTTATGGGCCCCGCCCCCACCGACAAGATTGTCGATACCTATCTCGATTTCTGCGAGGAGCCAACCTTCCCGGCGGAGGGCTTCGTCGTCATGTACTCCGAGTGCGCGATGTATATGTGGCAGGATCAGCAGGAGATGCTGATCGTCCTCCCGCCTTCATCGCGCGGCGCCCACATGACGCTGCGCGCACCCGGCGAGGAGCCGATCGTGGCCGACCTGCAGGGCGCCTCTGCGGTGATGGACGCAATGGTGCCGATCGGAGCCCGGATTTACACCACCGATGTCAGTCGTACGGGCGGTCAGGAACCCGGCGACTGGCTGGGTCTGCCGACCTACCCTTACGAATTCAGTTACGACGGATCAGCGGGAGCCCCTCTGTTTGCCGGCATGCCGCCGATCAGCGTGACCAGCAGAGGGACTGCCTCGATCGCGCCCGATGCGCCGGGGCTCGATATCATCCGCGCGTTCTACAGCAATTTTGCCGAGCAGGTGCGGACCCCCGATGTGGTGAACGGATTTCTGAGCGGACTCGTCGATCAGATGGGGGCGATCATCGAGGAGGGGATGCCCGTCTATATCGAGCAGACGGTTTCCTCGACGACGACTTTTCCGGCCGTCGTGGGCCGTAGCGGTACGTCCTACCAGTCGATCAGCGGGGTCAGTGTCATCCGCGCTGCCGACGCGCCCCAAGAGTTGTCGCGCTTTTGCGATTCCAGCATCGTCGCACCGGGCGAGCGAGTGCAGGACCTGAACCAGCTGGCAGCGACCGGCGGGGCAGGTGCGACCAGCGAGGAGCAGGCCGAGATGGCCCGCGCCATGGAAGAGGCGCGCAAGGCCATGGAAGCGCTCGATCCCGAAACCCGCCGGATGATGGAGCAGATGGGCATTCCCATTCCCGGCATGTAGCAGCGGCTTTTCTCGCAGTCGCAACATAGCCCCTTGCCTTGCCGGGCCAAGCGGCCATACTCCCGTCGAACCCCCTCCTGGCCGGGCAGACCGTCCGGCCGTCCCTCCTCTGTTCGACCCAGTCAGGAAACCCTCGATGAAATCCGCTTTCAAGCTCAGCCTTCTGTTCGCCTCCGCTCTGGTTGCCGCCCCGGGGCTGGCGCAATCGACGCCTGAGGAGGTGGCCGCAGCCGCGCTGGAGGCCGCGCCGGTGTGGGACGGGCACAATGACGTCCCCTTCCAGCTGCGGATCCGCCGCGACAACATGCTCGACGGGTTCGATTTCCACGACACCCATGCCGAGCCTGCGCCCAGTTTCGGCGGCGCCGAGGGCGAACCGTCGGCCATGCATACCGACCTGCCGCGCCTCCGCACGGGCAAGGTCGGGGCCCAGTGGTGGTCGGTCTACGTCCCTGCCAGCCTGCCCGAGCCCGAAGCGGTGCAGATGACGATGGAACAGATCGACGTCACCGCGCGGATGATCGCCGAATATCCCGACGATCTGGCGCTGGCGCTGACCGCCGACGATGTTGCCTCCGCGATGGCCGAGGGCAAGATCGCCTCGCTCATGGGCATGGAAGGCGGCCACTCGATCGGCTCCAGCCTTGCCGTCCTGCGGCAGATGTATGCGATGGGCGCGCGCTATATGACGCTGACCCATTCGACCACGCTCTCATGGGCCGACAGCGCCACCGACACGCCCGAGCATGACGGCCTGACCGAGTTCGGGATGGACGTGGTGCGTGAGATGAACCGGATCGGCATGCTGGTCGACCTCAGCCATGTCAGTGAGGCGACGATGATGGACGCGCTCGACGTCGCCAAGGCGCCGGTGATCTTCAGCCACTCCGGCGCGCGCGCCGTGAACGGCCATTCGCGCAACGTCCCCGATGCCGTGCTCACGCGGGTGAAGGAGAATGGCGGAATCGTAATGGTCGTCGGCCTGCCCGGCTATCTGAGCGAGGCGATGCGCCAGCGCAGCGCCGCCCGCGCCGCGGAGGAGGCAAAGCTCGAATCGCTCTATCTCGGTCAGCCCGACCGCGTCGATGCGCTGCTGGCGGCCTGGGACGCCGAAAACCCGCCGGTCGAGGCGACCGTCTCCGACATGGCCGATCATGTCGACCACGTGCGCGACGTTGCCGGGATCGACTATATCGGCATCGGCGGCGATTATGACGGCATGCCGAGCGGCCCGGTCGGGATGGAGGACGTTGCCGGCTATCCGGCGCTGTTCCTGGAATTGGCGCGGCGCGGCTATTCGCAAGGTGATCTGGAAAAGATCGCCAGCGGCAACATGATGCGGGTCATGCGCGCGGCAGAGGCCTATGCGGCCAGCGTTGCGGGCGAGCCGCCGATCGAATCTCCGGCAGCCTGAGCGGCAGGGGCGGGCGTGGGGGCGGGCGCGATTGCGGGGCGGGCGCGATTGCCCCGCGCCTGAGCCCTCTATCCGTTCGGACCGACGCCTGAGGCGCTGTGCTCGGCGCTCTTGGGGCCCGTCGCGGCGTCGTCGTCATCCACGGTCGTGCCCGTGATCCAGGTCAGCGAGAGGAGCACGATGGCCGCAAGCAGGCTGATCGCCAGCACCCAGCGCACGCCGTGTTTGGTCGTGCCGCCACGCGCTTCGTCCGTCTCGATATGGGTTTCGTTACCTTGCTGTTGCATGGTCTGTCCTTTGTTTCCCTGTTGGTGACCCAAGGAAACTACGGACAGGTCAGGCGAATGTTCCGGCGCTAGATCGCTTGCTTTTGGCCTGAGGGCCGATCGACATACAGATGATGACGTGCCGGAAGCGAAGCTGGCCAAGGGCCAATAGGGCGGGTTTTCGTGACCCGGAGCGCAGCGACCTTGTGTGGTCGTGAGCACCGGAAGCACGGAAATCCGACCTTTGCAGGCCGTCAGGGCTGGATGTCGGTTGGTCCTAATCCCGCAGCAGGTCGTTGATGCCGGTCTTGGCCCGCGTCTGCGCGTCGACGGTCTTCACGATCACCGCGCAATAAAGGCTCGGGCCGACCGTGCCGTCGGGCAGCGGCCTGCCGGGCAGCGAGCCGGGGACCACCACCGCGTAGGGCGGAACTTCGCCCATGTGGATTTCGCCGGTCCCGCGGTCGACGATCTTCGTCGAGGCGCCAAGGTAGACCCCCATCGACAGCACCGCGCCTTCGCCGACGCGCACCCCCTCGGCCACTTCCGAGCGCGCACCGATAAACGCACCGTCGCCGATGATCACCGGGTCGGCCTGCAGCGGCTCCAGCACGCCGCCAATGCCCGCGCCGCCGGAAATATGCACGTTCTTGCCGATCTGCGCGCAGGAGCCGACCGTCGCCCAGGTGTCGACCATCGTGCCCTCGCCGACATAGGCCCCGATATTGACGAAGCTGGGCATCAGCACGACGCCCTTGCCGATGAAGCTGCCCTGCCGCGCTACGGCACCGGGCACGACACGGAAACCGGCCGCGCGGAAGCGCGCCTCGTCCCAGCCGGTGAACTTGCTCGGCACCTTGTCGAAACCGGGGGCTCCGGCAGCGCCGTAATCGACCACTTCATTGTCGTTCAGGCGGAAGGACAGCAGCACCGCCTTCTTCAGCCACTGGTTGACCGCCCAGCTGCCATTGCCGTCGGGCTCGGCCACGCGCGCCTCGCCCGCATCGATCAGCGCCAGCGCCGCCTCGACCGCCTCGCGCACATCGCCGCTGGCGGGCGTTACCTCGGCGCGTGCTTCCCAGGCCGCGTTGATTTTCTGTTCCAGCTGGTCGGTCATGCGCCTCTTGCCCTTCATGCGAATGTTTGAATGTCTGGCGCGCGGCTAGCGGGCGGGGCCGCTCCGGGCAAGTGGCGTGGCGCTTGGCGAGCGCGCCGTTCAGGCAAAATTAGCTATAGTGGTGCCATTCTCCCCGTCGAGGATGGGGTCGAATATGTCAAAAGTTCAATCACTCGCGCCCGCCAGGGGCCGTTTGCGCCGGGCCATCCTGCTCGGCTGGGCCATTGCGCCGGTTGCCGTGCTGGCGGCCTGTGGCGGCGGGTCGGGTGGCGGGGTGGACTCGACGCCCAATGCCGGTGGCGGCGGGTTGCCGACGCCGACCCCCACGCCCACCGCCACACCGGCAGCGCAATTCGACACCGCCGAATATCGCCGTTCCGACGGGCCAGAACAGCACAATTCCGTGGCCGCCTGGTCGAAGGGCTATTCGGGCGAGGATGTCACCATTGCCGTAATCGACACCGGCATCGACACCGACAATTCCGAGTTTGCGGGGCGGCTTTCCTCGGCTTCGACGGATATCTATTCCAGCCGCAACCAGCTCGATTCGACCGACAGCCACGGCACCAGCGTTGCATTGATCGCGGCCGCTGCGCGCAACGATTCGGGCGTTATGGGCATGGCCTGGAGCGCGGACGTGCTGGCGATCCGCACCGACACGCCGGGTTCGTGCACGAGTGACGACCCGAACAGTGCCGACGATTGCTTCTTCGCCGAAGGCGCGATTGCCAGTTCCATCGACCATGCGGTGGCCAATGGCGCGAAGGTCATCAACATCTCGCTCGGCGGCGAGGGGACGATCACCGCCACGCTGCAGAACGCGGTGGCCGGTGCGGTTGCCGCCGGGGCGCTGGTGGTGGTCGCGGCGGGCAATGCGGGCGAGGCCGAGCTGGAGGGCTTCCCCGCTTCCATCGTCGATGCCGGCAGCGGCGGGGTGATCGTCGTGGGCTCGGTCGACGAGAACGACCTGATCTCCGACTTCAGCAACCGCGCGGGCGCCTATGCGGACAGCTATCTCTCGGCCCGCGGCGAGGCCTTGTGCTGCATCTATGAAGACAGCGAGATCTATGTCGATGACGAGGGCTACGTCTATCTGTTCTCGGGCACCAGCTTCTCCACCCCGCAGGTGGCGGGCGCGGCGGCGCTGCTGGCGCAGGCCTTCCCCAACCTGACCGGGGCCGAGATTGCCGCGATCCTGTTCGACAGCGCGCGCGATGCGGGGGCAGGCGGGATCGACGAGATCTATGGCAACGGCATCCTCGACCTGGAGGCCGCGTTCCAGCCCATCGGTCCGACCGCGCTCGCGGGCAGCACCACGGCGGTGGTACTCGGCAGCGATCCGGGCAGCGGCTCGCCCGCCATGGGCGACGCGCCGGGCGGGGCCTCGCTGACCGCCATCGTGACCGACAGCTATGCCCGCGCATTCCAGGTCGATCTGGGGGCCGGGATGCGCTCGGCGCCGGTCCGCACGCGCCTTTCCGGCGCGGTCGAAACGCGCAGTCGCAATCTGTCGCTGGGCTCCGACAAGATGGCCATCGCCTTTTCCATCGACGCGCGCGGGACCGGCGTCCCGCAGGCCGGTGCGCTCGAACTCAGCCGCGCGGATGCCGAGCGCGCCCGCGTGCTGGCCGCGCGGGTGGCGCTGGAGATCGCACCGGGCACTTCGCTCGGCTTCGCCTATGGCCAGAGTGGCGAGACGCTGGTCGCGCAATTGCAGGGGCAAGACCGCCCCGCTTTCGCCATCGCGCCTGCCGCCAGCAGCGCGCAAGGCCTGTTCATGCAGCCCGACGCCTCGGTCGCGCTGCGCCGCGAGGTCGGCGGGTTCGGGGTAACGGTCGCGGCGGAAAGCGGCGCGGTGCTGGGGGCGGAGGCCAATACCGCTGCCGCCTGGCGCAACTGGCGCGCGGAGGAGCGGATGCGCGCCACCTCGGTCGCGCTCGACCGCACTTGGGGCCCCTTGGGTGCCGCTGTGGGTCTGACCCTGATGGAAGAGGACGCGACGCTGCTGGGCGGACGGTTCAACCAGGCGCTCGGCCTTGGCGGTGCGGACAGCCTGTTCCTCGATGTTTCGGCGGGACTGGAATTTGCGCCCGGCTGGCGAATGGGCGGATCGCTGGTCGAGGGGCGCACTACGGCCCGGTCCGGCGGGATCGCACTGTCGGGCTCCGCTTTGCGAAGCCGCGCCTGGTCGCTCGACCTCGAACGGCGCGGCGTGCTTACCGGCGATGATGCGCTGGCTTTCCGGCTCGCCCAGCCATTGCGGGTCGAAAGCGGCGGGCTGCGCTTCGACCTGCCGACCGACTACGATTACGCGACGCTGAGCGCGACCAACGCCGTCCAGACGCTCTCGCTGGCGCCACGCGGGCGCGAGCTGATCGGTGAACTGGGCTGGAGTGGCTCGCTGATCGGCGGCAGCGCGGGCGCGAGCCTGTTCTACCGCCGCGATCCCGGCCATTACGAGGATCTGCCTGATGACTGGGGCGTCACCCTGCGTTACAATACGCGCTTCTAGGTAGGTGCCAGCCCGCTCCCCCGCCCAACCTCTCGAATATTATCCTATCGGGAGGTTGGGCGGGGGAGTGGGCCGGAACCGCAGCTGTTTCAGCCACGCTGAAACAGAAATCAGGCCTTCAAGGTTCGCGTAAACTCGATCAACCCGGTCTGCCGGTGGCGGCGCAGCCGCTCCGAATGGAGGATATCGCGCACCTTGGTGAAGCAGGCCTCGATATCGTCATTGATGACCACGTAATTATACGCGTCCCAATGGCTGATCTCGTCCAGCGCGCGCGCCATGCGCCCCCGGATCACCTCTTCGCTGTCCGTACCGCGCCCGTGCAGGCGGCGATCCAGCTCGGCGATGCTCGGCGGTAGCAGGAACACCGAGACGACATCGTCGCCCGCCCGCTGCGAGAGCTGCTGTGCGCCCTGCCAGTCGACATCGAACAGGAAGTCCCGGCCTTCGCCCAGCCCGTCCATGATCTGCGCGCGCGGCGTGCCGTATTTGTTGCCGAACACCTCGGCCCATTCGAGGAAGGCATCCTCGGCGACCATGGCGTCGAATTCCTCGCTCTCGGTGAAGTAGTAGTCGCGTCCTTCGATCTCGCCTTCGCGCTTGGGACGGGTGGTGACCGACACCGACATCGACAGGTGATCCGGCTCGGCGGCGAGCAGCTTGCGCGCGATCGTGGTCTTGCCCGCGCCCGAGGGCGAGGAGAGGATGAACATCAGGCCGCGGCGCGGCAGGTCGAGGGAATCGGACATGTCGGCTCATGGCGCGAGGCGGGCCGAAAAATCAAGGGTCGCAGACCGGCTTTTGCCGCCGGACTCGGGAGACTACGGCAGCAGCTTGTCGCCCGCCCCTTGCGCGGCCTTGTCGGCCATGTCCATCAGCTTGGCATGGCCCTTGGCCTCGGCGTCACTCCGGGCAGCGGCCCGGTCGAACAGCGCCTTGCCCAGCACCAGAGCGCCCGCCGCCGCCAGCCCGGGCAGCGAGCGGGTCGCCAGCCGCGCCACGGCGTATGAGGCGAGGTTGTAACCCAGCGTCTTGCCCTCGACGATCTCGCGCGCTTTCTCGCGATCGTATTTCGCCCCCAGCATCGCCCGCTCGACGATCCGGCGCGACACGATCCCGACCCCGCGCAGGATCACGTTGGCGAACAGCAAATTGGTGGCGGCATTGGGGCTCGGCCCGGGGACGTGCGGCGTGACCTTGCGGGGCCTGGCCAGCGCCTCTGGCGCGGAGAGATGGGTGGTATTGTCGTCGGCCATACCCGTTAACGGCTGGGCGCGCGATTTTGTGCCCGATTTGGTGGCGGGCTTGGCCACCCTACTTCTTGCGACCGAAATCGACCGTCACGACGTTGGAGCCGTCTCCGCCACCATCGCCGTTCGTGCCGTCATCATCGGGCGCGTCATTGTTCGCGTCCTCATGGTCGGTCGGTTCGATATCGCTGGTAGCAGCCTGGAACTGCAGCCCGAAATCGACCGCCGGGTCAACGAAGGCGGTGATCGCGGCGAAGGGAATCTGCAGCGTCGCGGGCGTCTGGTTGAAGCTCAGCACCACGGAGAAACCGCGCGCATCGACCGTCAGCCCGCTGAACTTGTTCTGCAGGACGATGGTCATCTCGTCGGGGAAGCGTTCGCGCAGATGCGCGGGGATCGAAACGCCCGGCGCGCCGGTCTTGAAGGTGATGTAGAAATGATGCTCGCCCGGCAGCATGCCGCCAGCCTTCTCGACCGAGCCGAGCACCCGACCGACCACGGCGCGCAGCGCCTCCTGCACGATCTCGTCGTAGGGGATCAGGCTATCGGGCGTTTCGTCGCTCATAACAGGTGTCAGGTGGCTATCTGTTGCGCTGCGGTCAAGCCGCAATCGCGCAGCTTTCCCCGGTATGGGTGGCCCGCTTCTGTCCGCCACTGCTTGCACCGTACGGCGCTGGGCCTATAGGCGAAGCCATGCGTACGGGCAGGATAGAGCGAAAAACCGCGGAAACCGCGATTCTCGTGGAGGTAAATCTCGACGGGACGGGCACTTACGATGTTTCCACAGGTATCGGCTTTCTCGACCATATGGTCGAACAGTTCAGCCGCCATTCGCTGATCGACATCACGATGAAGGTGACGGGCGACCTGCATGTCGACCAGCACCACACGACCGAGGACAGCGCCATCGCGCTCGGCCAGGCGATCGGCCAGGCGCTCGGCGACAAGGGCGGGATCGGCCGCTACGGCGCCGCTTATTCGCCGATGGACGAGACGCTGGCGCGCGTTGCGCTCGACATATCCGGGCGGCCTTTCCTCGTCTGGAAAGTGCGCTTCACGCAGGAAAAGCTGGGCGAGTGGGATACCGAGCTGATCGAGCACTGGTTCCACTCGGTCGCGCAGACTGCGGGCATTACGCTGCACATCCAGCTGCTCCACGGCCAGAACAACCACCATGTTTGCGAGGCGGTCTACAAGGGCTTTGCCCGCGCCATGCGGCAGGCGGTCGAGCTGGACCCGCGCAAGGGCGGGGCGGTTCCCAGCACCAAGGGGCAATTGGGTGGGTAAGAAGGAAAACCCGGCTGCAACGCAGCCGCAAGGCCGAACGGCCGTCCGCAGCGGGGGCAGCTTGCCTGCCCGTCTAGCGAGGACCGCGCGCCCGGATGGGCGTGCGGAAAGCTAAGATGGCCGAAGCCATCGCCCTGATAGACTATGGTGCGGGGAACCTTCACTCGGTCCATAACGCCCTGCGCGCGGCGGGGGCCGAGCATGTCGCCGTCACCGCAGATCCGGACCTCGTGCACGGCGCGCGGCGCATCGTGCTGCCGGGCGTCGGCTCGTTTCGGGCCTGCTACGAAGGGCTGACCGGCATTCCCGGCATGGTCGAGGCGCTGGAGGAGCGCGTGCTGAAGCACGGCGTCCCCTTCCTCGGCATTTGCGTGGGCATGCAATTGCTCGCCACGCGCGGGCTTGAGTTTGGCGAGACGCCGGGGCTCGGCTGGATCGAGGGCGAGGTGAAGCTGATCGAGCGGACCGATCCGGAGATCAAGGTCCCGCATATGGGCTGGAACGATGTGCGCCTCACCCCGCATCACGGGGATCACGATCTGCTGGAGGAGGGCGAGGCCTACTTCCTCCACTCCTACCACTTCCAGCCCGAGGACGGCCTCGATATTGCCGCGATGACCGATCATGGCGGCGGGCTGGTGGCAGCGGTGGCGCGCAACAACATCGTCGGTGTGCAGTTCCACCCGGAAAAGAGCCAGCGTTTCGGGCTGGAGCTCCTCTCCCGCTTCCTGGAGTGGAACATATGAGCAGCCTTTTGTTTGCGGCTCCGGCCCGGCTCCCCCGCCCAACCTCCCGATCATGCACGGCAACCCTATCGGGTGGTTGGGCGGGGGAGCGGGCCGGTACCGTATCCTGCCGGAGGCAGAAGAAATGATTATCTTCCCCGCCATCGACCTGAAGGGCGGCGAAGTCGTGCGACTGGCCGAGGGCGATATGGCCCGCGCCACCGTTTATGGCGACAACCCCGCCGCGCAGGCCATGCTGTTCGCCGAGGCCGGGGCGCAGCACCTGCATGTGGTCGATCTGGATGGCTCGTTCGCAGGCCGTGCGGAGAACCGCGAGGCGGTGGAGGCGATTGTCGCGGCCTTTCCCGGCTACGTCCAGCTTGGCGGCGGGATCAGGACGCCCGAGGCGGTCGAGGGTTGGTTCAATCTCGGCGTGGCCCGCGTGGTGATGGGCTCGGCGGCGCTGAAAGACCCCGAATTCGTCAAGGACATGGCCCGCGAGTTCGAAGGCGGCATCGTTGTCGCGGTCGACGCGCGCGATGGGATGGTCGCGACCGAGGGCTGGGCCGAGGTTTCCGACGTGCCCGTGGTCGACATGGCCCGCCGGTTCGAGGATGCGGGCGTCGCCAGCCTGCTGTTCACCGATATTGGCCGCGACGGGCTGCTGAAAGGCTGCAATGTCGAGGCGACGGTGGACCTTGCCCGCAGCGTCGACATTCCGGTGATCGCCAGTGGGGGCGTGAAGGGCCTCGACGATATCCGCATGCTCGCGATCCATGCCGAAGAGGGAATCGAGGGCGTGATTACGGGCCGCGCGCTTTACGAGGGCAAGCTCGATCTGGCGACCGCGATTGCGATGGCGGGGAAGGCGTGAAGGTGTTTGTCGCCCTGACCGTGCTGGCGTGGCTGGCGCTGTTTGTCTGGGTCGACGCCTTGGAAGTAGGCGTGATTGCTGCGCTGCTATCCTTTATCGGGTTTTGCATTGTGTTTCTGACGGCAAGGCATTTCGCCTTGTCATACGATTGGGGCTTGGGCGCAGCGGCGGCAGTGGTTTCGCCGCTAATCGGAGCGCTAGTTGCTCAGGCTTGGACGTCTTTCTTTCCCCCGACTCCTTGCGCCGGAGATGACTGCGTAAAGGTGATAGTGAGGATGGCGGCTGAATCATGACCGTTCGCATTCGTGTCATCCCCTGCCTTGACGTGGCCGACGGAAAGGTCGTGAAGGGCGTCAATTTCGTAAACCTCAAGCATGCTGGAGATCCGGTCGAACAGGCGCAGGCCTACGATGCGGCAGGCGCGGACGAGCTTTGTTTTCTCGACATTTCCGCCAGCCACGAGGGGCGCGGCACGCTGCTCGATATCGTCCGGCGCACGGCAGAGGTGTGCTTCATGCCGGTCACGGTCGGCGGCGGCGTTCGCACGGTCGAGGACGCGCGCGCGCTGCTGCTGGCGGGTGCCGACAAGGTCGCGGTCAACAGCGCGGCGGTGGCGCGGCCCGAACTGGTCGCCGACATCGCCCAGCGCATGGGCAGCCAGTGCTGCGTCGCCTCCGTCGATGCGCGTTGGGTTCCTGACGTAGGTTCCGTTCGTCCTGAGCCTGTCGAAGGACGAAGCGGCGCGCCATTTCGTGGTTCGACAAGCTCACCACGAACGGATCGGGGCAAAGGCCGCTACGAGATCTTCACCCATGGCGGCAGGCGCGCCACCGGGATCGACGCCGTCGAACACGCGATCAGGCTGGCCGAACTGGGTGCGGGCGAATTGCTCGTCACCAGCATGGACGGCGACGGCACGCAGAAGGGCTATGACCTCAAGCTAACCCGCACCATCGCCGATGCCGTGTCGGTGCCGGTAATTGCCAGCGGCGGCGTCGGCACGCTCGATCATCTGGTCGAGGGGGTGACGCAGGGCCATGCCAGCGCCGTGCTCGCGGCCAGCATCTTCCATTTCGGCACCCACACTATTGCCGAGGCGCATGACGCGCTGCGCGAGGCTGGCCTGCCCGCGCGCGCCACTTGACGCGAAACGCCCGCGCCCGCATCCCCCGCCCATGGACATCCTCACCCAGCTCGAACAGGTGATCGCCGCGCGCCGCTCCGCCGCGCCGGAGGAAAGCTACGTTGCCAAGCTTAACCAGCGCGGCCTGCCCGTCATCGCCCGCAAGGTCGGCGAGGAGGGGCTGGAGACGGCCATCGCCGCGCTGACCGGAAGCGAAGAGGAACTGGTCGGCGAGGCGGCGGACCTGCTGTTCCACCTGCTCGTCCTGCTCAACGCCAAGGGCTTGTCGCTCGATGACGTGCGCGCCGAATTGCAGCGCCGCGAAGGGCTGTCGGGTCTCGAAGAAAAAGCCTCCAGGCCAAAGGAATAGGAACCAGCATGAGCCCCGTCGATCCCTTCGCGCCGTACGACAAGGACAACATCTTCGCGAAAATCCTGCGCGGCGAACTGCCGTGCACCAAGGTCTATGAGGACGAGCACGCGCTTGCCTTCCACGATATCGCCCCGCAGGCGCCGGTCCATGTGCTGGTCGTGCCCAAGGGCGAATATGTCAGCTGGGACGATTTCTCGGCCAGGGCCAGCGCCGAGGAGATCGCTGGCTACATGCGCGCGGTCGGCACCGTGGCGCGCGATCTGGGGCTGGTCGAGGCAGGCTATCGCATGATCGCCAATATCGGTCCCGATGCCGGGCAGATCGTGCCGCATTTGCACGTCCATCTGTGCGGCGGCACCCATCTGGGGCGGATGATTCCCGAATAATCGACCCCTGCCGCGGCAATTTTCGACGCAAAATCGCCCAAGCGACTCAGATTTCCGGCAGAGCGGCGCTTCCTCTCTTGCGGGGCGACTCGCGCGCTGGCTAATGCGCGGTTCAGCTATGCAGGAGCATCCGCAACCGCCTTCCGGCATTCTCGCCGGGCCGCGCCACCTTTTCCCGGTGCGCGTCTTTTTCGAGGATACCGACCTGACCGGGTTCGCCTATCATGCCAATTACCTGAAATGGGCGGAGCGGGGGCGGAGCGACCTGCTGCGTCTGCTGCAGATCGACCAGCGCGCCGCAATGGAGTCGGGTGAGGGGCATTATGCCGTTGCAGACGCCAATATCCGCTATCTTGCGCCCGCCCGGCTGGACGAGGCGCTGACCGTCATCACCGAAGTGCAGGAACTCAGGGCTGCCAGCCTGCGTTTGCTCCAGCGCGTTGTCCGGGGGACAGACCTGCTGGCCGAGATTGCCGTGCGCGTGGGTTTCGTGGGATTGCATGGTCGGCCGCGTCGACAGCCTGCCGAATGGCTCGGTATTTTCGAGACGATTGTCGCAAAGGGAGCTGAATGAGCACGTTCCACCTTCTTGCCGCCGCCAGCAGCGTGGCGCCAACCCGGCTCGACCCGCTGCAGCTGTTCCTCGATGCCGACATCGTGGTGCAGGCGGTCATTATCGGCCTGCTCGCGGCGAGTGTCTGGGTGTGGATGATCATCCTCTCCTTCGGCCTCCGCATGGGCAATATCCGCAAGAAGTCCGACGAGTTCGAGGAGCGGTTCTGGGAATCGGCCGAACCCGATGCGATGGTCTCCGGTCGTCGCCGCCCGGACCTGCCCGTGGCGCGCGTCGCCGCTGCCGGGCTGGAGGAGCTGGAACGCTCGGGCAAGGGCGGCTTCCGCAACCCCGCTGCCGCCAGCGCCCGCGTGGCGCAGGCCATGGAGGGCCAGGTCGCGGCCGAAAGCGATGCGCTGGCCGACCGGCTCAACTTCCTCGCCACCACCGGCTCGGTCGCGCCCTTTGTGGGCCTGTTCGGGACCGTCTGGGGCATCATGAACAGCTTCTTCCAGATCGGCATGCAGGAGAATTCCTCGCTCGCCGTCGTGGCGCCGGGCATTTCGGAGGCGCTGTTCGCCACCGCCATCGGCCTGTTCGCGGCCATTCCGGCGGTCATCGCCTATAACCGCCTGTCGAACCGGGTGAATGGCTTCGAGGCGAAGCTGCAGCGCTTCGCCGACCAGCTCCACGCGCAGATCAGCCGGGAAATGGAGCGCGCCTGACATGGCGATGGGCGTCCTCAAGCATTCGCGGCGCGGTCGCTCCTCGCGCCGGGCGCTGATGGCGGAGATCAACGTCACGCCCTTCGTCGATGTGATGCTGGTGCTGCTGATCATCTTCATGGTCACCGCGCCGCTGCTGGCGAGCGGGGTGCCGGTGGACCTGCCCGACAGCCGCGCCGACCCGCTCGAGCAGGAGCCCGACCAGGTCACCATCGCAATCGACCGTGAGGGCTTCATCTATGTCGATGATGCGCTGGTGGAGCAGGGCACGCTGCCAACCGTGCTCGACCAGCTGTCCGCGCAGACCGGCGAGTGTCCGCTCATCACGCTGAGGGCCGACCGGGCGCTCTACTATGGCCGGGTGATGGCGGTGATGGGCGAGTTGAACCGCGCCAATTGCCGTTCGATCAGCCTCGTCACCAACAGTTCATCCGAAGCGCCATAGGCCCGGGCTGAAGAGGATTTATGGCAGCACTCGCAACGGCCAGCCGCGAAGACCGCATCGCCCTCGGCATTGCCGTGGCGCTGCATGTCGCGCTGGGTGTGGCGCTGGTCTGGCAGCCGGACCGCACGTCGGACTTTACCAAGCCCGAGCGGATCGACGTCAGCCTCGCCAGCGAGGTGAGCCTCGAAGCCACCGCGCCCGATCCCAGCGCCAATCCTGCCGCCTCGCAGGCGCCAGAGCTGGCC
>CAYOSE010000025.1:0-28567 GCA_964406535.1 uncultured Sphingomonadaceae bacterium | reverse complement strand
CGGGCGCCGTCGCCCACATGTCCCTTCATCAAAAACCAACAATGTCAAAGAGCCACTCAACAAAAGAAGCGGACAGCAAAGGCTCCCCGATTTCACACCGGGGGACCGGCTATCCGATTAATGTTGGCGACCGATGCAGGTGGCGGTGGAAGCCGTCAGCGCCGCGTCGGTGAGGGCCATCTAGGCGTGGTCCGGGATTCGGTCAACGCCTTTTTGCATTTTTATTTCGCTTGAGACGAAATCGCCTGCAAAGGCCATTTATTACAATGTGATATGGGGCCAGAGTTTGGACTTTCAAGTCCATCTGGCCACTATCGGGCAGACTTTTCCCGCATACCCCTCACTGGCTGCGCCAGACGCTACGTCAAAACAGGCGCTGGCCGATGCGATTCAGCAGTTGGGCGAGCCGCTTTTGGCCGCGCAGGCCTTTGGTGCTAGGGTATTAAGCCAGTCGCATCGCCGTCAGGCGCAACATATTGGACCATAAGGTCCATGGGAGAATCGGATGAACAGCTGGGGCATGATCTCGGCACTGACCGCGTTGGTCATGGGGCAGGAAGCCTACACCGCCTCGGTCGAAAGCGTAGCCGCCGATACCGGGCATGAGATCATTGCGCTCGACACCGAAGCCAACGAACGCATGACCGTATCCGTATCGATCATGGGTCAGGGCCCCTTCGAGTTCATCATCGATACCGGCGCACAGGTTTCCGTGCTTTCCCGCGAGCTGGCCGATCATCTGGCGATTCACGAGCGCGAGGCGGCCACACTGGTGGCGCTCAATTCCAGCCGCGCGGTCCAGGTTGTCGATGTGCCCGATGTCGCGCTGGGCTCGCGCGAGTTCGATATCTACCGCGCCCCGCTCATCGAACGCGAGAACCTGGGCGGAGCCGACGGTATGCTGGGGCTCGACAGCCTGCAGGACCAGCGGGTGATGCTCGATTTCGAGAACAACCACCTGGCGGTGGCCCCGGCCAAGGAACTGGGCGGCAATCGCGGGTTCGAGATCGTCGTCCGGGCGCGGCGCCGTTCTGGTCAGCTGATCATCACCAATGCCACGCTCGACGGGGTTAGGGTCGCGGTCATGATCGACACCGGCGCACAGAGTTCGACCGGTAACCTCGCCCTCCTCGAGCGACTGCGTAACTCGCGGGCCGAGGGCGTGGCCGTGCTGACCGACGTCAACGGCGTGAGTGCGAACTCCAAGGTGCGGGTCACCCGCTCGCTCAATTTCGGCACCGCCAAGCTGGAGAACGTCCTCGTCACCTTTGCCGATTCGCCGACCTTCGAGATGCTCGACCTCGCCGATGAGCCCGCCCTGATTCTGGGCATGGCCGAACTCAGGCTGTTCAACCGGGTCGCAGTCGATTTCGAGAAGCGCCGCCTGTTGTTCGACATTCCCGGCAACCGGCGGCGGAACAACCGCCGTAGCGGGTAACGCCAGACCGGCGTGCCTCTCGCCGCGCTTCTCTTCCCTTGCCGCCGCGCCGGGAAGCCACCACCTTAACGCCAATGCGAGACTTCCAGACCGGCGGCGCCAGTGAGCAGGAGCTTGCTGGCTGGGGCACGATCCGCCGCTTCCTGCCCTATCTATGGCCTGCCGGACAGAGTGGCCTGCGCTGGCGCATCGGGCTGGCGGCGCTGCTCGTGCTGATGGCCAAGGCCGTCGTGCTCGCCCTCCCCCTTGCCTATGCCGGCGCGGTGGACAGCATGGCGGCTGAGGGCGATCCGGTGCTGGCGGTGACGCTGGGGCTGGTGCTGGCCTATGCCGCCGGGCGATTCGCCACGGTCGCTTTCGACAATGTCCGCAACATCGTGTTCGAGCGGGTCGGGCAGGACGCGGTCCGCTCGCTGACCGAGGACGTTTTCGCGCGCCTGCATCGCCTCTCGCTTCGCTTCCATCTCGCGCGGCGCACAGGCGAGGTCACCAAGGTCGTGGAGCGCGGCACCAAGTCGATCGATTCGATGATCTACTTCCTGCTGTTCAACATTCTCCCGACGCTGATCGAGCTGCTGGTGGTGGCGGTGATCTTCTGGGTCAAGTTCGGCTGGGTCGTGGTCGCCGCGACCGCCGTGACCGTGGTCGCCTATATCTGGATGACGCGGGTCATCACCGAATGGCGGACCAAGCTTCGCAAGCAGATGAACGACCTCGACGGCAAAGCCCTGTCGCGGGCGGTCGATTCGCTGCTGAACTACGAGACGGTCAAATATTTCGGCGCCGAGAAGCGCGAGCAGGAACGCTATGCCGGCGCGGCGCGGCAATATGCCGAGGCCGCGGTCAAGAGCGAGAACTCGCTCGGCCTGCTCAACATCGCGCAGGCGCTGGTGATGAACCTGCTGATGGCGGGCGCGATGGCCTATACCGTGTGGCAGTGGAGCAAGGGGAACCTGACGCCCGGCGATCTGGTGCTCGTACAGACCTATCTGACCCAGCTGTTCCGCCCGCTCGACATGCTGGGCTGGGTCTATCGCACGATCCGGCAGGGGCTGATCGACATGGCCGCGATGTTCAAGCTGATCGATACCGCGGTCGAGGTCGAGGATGCGCCGAACGCCCCCGCCCTTGTCGTGCGCCGTCCGAGCGTCGTCTTCGAAGACGTGCATTTCGGCTACGAGCCCGACCGCACGATCCTGAAAGGCCTGAGCTTCGAGGTTCCGGCGGGCGGGCATGTCGCGCTGGTCGGCCCCTCGGGCGCGGGCAAGTCCACCATCGGGCGGTTGCTGTTCCGCTTCTACGACCCGCAATCGGGCCGCATCCTGATCGACGGGCAGGACATCAGGACGGTGACGCAGGAGAGCTTGCGCGCAAGTATCGGCATCGTCCCGCAGGACAGCGTGCTGTTCAACGACACGATCGGGTACAACATCGCCTATGGCGCGCCCGACGGGACGACGCCGAGCGCGGACGAAATCCGCCGCGCGGCAGAGGGCGCAGCCATCGCCGGGTTTATCGACGCGCTGCCGCAGGGCTACGACACCGAGGTCGGCGAGCGGGGCCTGAAGCTGTCGGGCGGGGAGAAGCAGCGCGTGGCGATTGCCCGTACGCTGCTGAAGGACCCGCCGATCCTGCTGCTGGACGAGGCGACCAGCGCACTCGATTCGCGGACCGAGCAGGACATCCTCGCCACGCTTCGGAATGTCTCGCAAGGGCGCACCTCCATCGCCATCGCTCACCGCCTCTCGACCATCGCCGATGCCGACCTGATCTGCGTGATCGAGGACGGGCGGATCGTCGAGCAAGGCACCCACGCCGCGCTGCTGCGGCGCGACAGGCTTTATGCGGAGATGTGGGCGCGGCAGCTGGTCGAGGAGACCGAGGTCGACAGCGAAGCTGCCGAATAGCGGGCAGCCGCCAGGGCCACGCGCCTTGAATTGTGCGCTGCATTAAGGCACGGGGCCGACCAATCAGACATCACTGGAATTCGGCGCGTGCCCGTTTGCGCGCCCAGCACACGGACACACAACCATGATCAACACCAGCGCGATTCGCCGCGACTGGCTCGCCCAGCCGCGCGCCGACATCCTCGCCGGCATCGTTGTCGCCCTCGCCCTGATCCCCGAGGCGATCGGCTTCTCGATCATCGCGGGCGTCGATCCGCGCGTCGGGCTGTATGCCTCGATCGCGATTGCCATGGTGATTGCGTTCACGGGCGGCAGGCCCGGCATGATCAGCGCCGCGACCGCCGCCGTCGCTGTGGTGGTGGTGCCGCTGGTGCGCGATCATGGCGTGGAATATCTCTTCGCCGCGACGATCCTGATGGGCCTCCTGCAGGGCATCGCGGCCCTGCTGCGGCTGAACCTGCTGATGCAGTTCGTCAGCCGCTCGGTCATCACCGGCTTCGTCAATGCGCTGGCGATCCTGATCTTCATGGCGCAGCTGCCCGAGCTGATCGGCGTGCCGTGGATCACCTATCCGCTGATCGCGGGCGCGCTGGCGATCATCTACCTGCTGCCAAAGCTGACCACGGCGGTCCCCTCGCCGCTGGTCGCGATCATCGTCGTCGGCCTCATCACGATTCTCATGGACCTCGACGTCAACACGGTGGGCGACATGGGCGAATTGCCCGAGGGCCTGCCCTATTTCGTGCTGCCCGACGTCCCGCTGACCTGGGAGACGCTGCAGATCATCGCCCCCTATTCGCTGACCATGGCCGCGGTCGGTCTGCTCGAGAGCATGATGACCGCGCAGATCGTCGACGACATGACGCATACCGGCAGCGACAAGCGCCGCGAGGCCGCCGGACAGGGCATCGCCAACATCGCCGCCGCGTGTGTTGGCGGCATGGGTGGTTGCGCGATGATCGGCCAGTCGGTGATCAACGTGACGAGCGGCGGGCGCGGACGCCTGTCGAGTTTCACCGCCGGCGCGTTCCTGCTGATCCTGCTGGCCGTGCTTGGGCCGATCGTCGGGCAGATCCCGATGGCGGCGCTGGTGGCGGTGATGATCATGGTCAGCATCGGTACCTTCAGCTGGAACTCGATCCCCAACCTGCGCCGTCACCCGTGGCAGAGCAGCGTCGTGATGGTCGCGACCGTCGTGGTGGTGGTCGCCACGCATAACCTGGCGCTGGGCGTGCTGGTGGGCGTGGTGCTGTCGGGCATCTTCTTCACGCACAAGGTGATGGGCATGTTCTCGGTCGAGCGGATGCGCGAGGAAGACAAGGCGGTCTACCGGATCACCGGGCAGATCTTCTTCGCCAGCGTCGACCGTTTCAGCCGCGCCTTCGGCCGCGAGAGCGACCGCCCGGACCCGGCCGACCATGTGGTGATCGACGTCACTGCGGCGCATTTCTGGGACATTTCCGGCGTCGGCGTGCTCGACAAGGTGGTCGAGCGGATGCGCCGCAACGGGCGCAGCGTGCAGGTGGTCGGCCTTAACGAGGCCAGCGCCGACCTGGTCGACAAATTCGCGCTGACCGACAAGACCGGTGTGGAGATCGGGCTAGCGCCGCACCCCTGAGGGGTTACGGGACAGTCAGTCGTTGGTGGTCGCGAAGCCCGGCCACACGACGACCTGCGCCACTTTCACAATGCCCTTGTCATTGTCGAAGGTCAGCGCGGGCGAACCATGCAGCCGCCAGCCATCGTCCAGCGCCTGCGAAACGCGCTCGCAAAAGGCCCGGTCATCGGTGCCGGTCAGGCAGCGGTAGATCAGCTTTCCTTCGGGTGGCCGGTCGGACATCTGCGACACTCCTGATCAGAGGATATACTTGCTGAGGTCGGCATCGCCCGCGAGGTCGGAGAGGCGCTCGCGGACATAGGCGGCGTCGACGGTCACCGTCTCGCCCTGCCGGTCCTCGGCCTCGAACGACAATTCCTCGAACAGCTTTTCCATCACCGTCTGCAACCGGCGCGCGCCGATATTCTCGACGCTTTCGTTCACCTGCGCGGCGATCTTGGCGACCTCGGTGATGGCTTCATCAGCCATGTCGACAGTCAGCTTCTCGGTGCCGAGCAGCGCCTTGTACTGGCTGACCAGATTTGCCTTGGTCTCGCTGAGGATGCGGATGAAGTCCTCCTCCGTCAGCGAGCGCAATTCGACGCGGATCGGCAGGCGACCCTGCAATTCGGGCAACATGTCGCTGGGCTTGGCGACGTGGAACGCACCGCTGGCGATGAACAGCACATGGTCAGTCTTCATCGGGCCATATTTGGTGGCGACGGTCGTGCCCTCGATCAGCGGCAGCAGATCGCGCTGTACGCCCTCGCGAGAGACCGACCCGCCACGCACATCGGACACGGCAATCTTGTCGACCTCATCGAGGAAAACGATGCCATTTGTTTCGGCATTGGCAAGCGCGACGCGGGCGACGTCGTCCTGGTCCATGCGCTTCTCGGCCTCTTCGTCGACCAGCTTGTCCCACGCATCGGGGACCTTCAGCTTGCGCCGCTTCTTGGGCGGACCGCCAAACGCCTTGCCCATCATTTCGCTGAGATTGATCATGGTCGCCCCGCCGCCCATGCCGGGGATGTCCATCTGCATGCCCTGCTGATCGGCGACCTCGATCTCGACCTCGGTGTCGTTCATCGCATTCTCGACGATGCGCTGGCGGAAGGCCGCGCGGGTCGCCTCGCTGGCATTGTCGCCGACCAGCGCATTGAGCAGCCGCTCCATCGCCGCCTCGCTGGCGGCTTCGCGCACCGCCTCGCGGCAGCGGTCCTTCTCCAGCCGGATCGCTTCCTCGACCAGGTCGCGGGCGATCTGCTCGACATCGCGGCCGACATAGCCGACTTCGGTGAACTTGGTCGCCTCGACCTTGACGAACGGCGCCTCGGCCAGCTTCGCCAGCCGGCGGCTGATCTCGGTCTTGCCGCAGCCCGTGGGGCCGATCATCAGGATGTTCTTGGGCGTCACTTCGTCGCGCAGCTCGGGCGCGAGGCGCTGGCGCCGCCAGCGGTTACGCAGCGCGACGGCGACGGCGCGCTTGGCCTCCTTCTGCCCGATGATGTGTTCGTCCAGAGCGGCGACGATCGCCTTGGGGGTGAGGTTGTTCATCTATTCTGTTCCGTAATCCCAGCGAAAGCTGGGATCTCCATCAACTATGCGCGAAATTGCGGGAGATCCCGGATCAAGTCCGGGATGACGGTTGAAACTACACCGTTTCAACCGTCACATTGCCATTGGTGAAGACGCAGACATCGGCGGCGACGGCCATGGCCTTGCGCGCGATGACCTCGGCGTCCTGTTCGTAATCGACGAGCGCGCGGGCGGCGGAGAGCGCGTAATTGCCGCCCGAACCAATGGCCGCGATGCCGCCCTCGGGTTCGAGCACGTCGCCATTGCCGGTCAGCACCAGCAGCGCCTCCTCATCGGCGACGATCATCAATGCTTCCAGGTTGCGGAGATATTTGTCCGTCCGCCAGTCCTTGGCCAGTTCCACTGCCGCACGCAGCAGCTGGCCCGAATGCGCCTCGAGCTTCTTTTCCAGCCGTTCGAACAGGGTGAAGGCATCGGCCGTGGCCCCGGCAAACCCGGCGACGACCTTCTGGTCCTTGCCGATGCGGCGCACCTTGCGCGCATTGGGCTTCATCACCGTGTTGCCCATCGACACCTGGCCATCGCCCGCGATGACGGTCTTGCCGCCGCTGGTAACGCCGATGATGGTGGTTCCGTGCCACTCGATAAGGCCGTGGCTCGCCCGTCTCTCGTCCATGATCCGGGATATTGGGTCGTGCGGCGCAAGCGTCAAGCGAACGCTGCGCCTTGCATTTGCAGTTTCGGTTGAACTGCAAATGTTGCGGCACCAGCCCACTCCCCCTCCCGGCCTCCCAAAGAGTACCTTGTCGGGAGGTTGGGAGGGGGAGCGGGCCGGAGCCGAATCCACGCAAGTGGCAAAATTGCCTAGCTGCCGGGGCCGCCGCCGCCGAGACCGCCCGCACCGACGCGACCGATATTGCCGAACAGGTCGTCGAAGAAGCCACGGTCGCGGCCCAGTGTCGGCGTCTCGTCGCCATCGGGGTTGATGCGCGCGATACGCTCGATCCCGGTGCGCTCGGCGGACACCACATTGCCCGCCGCGTCGAACTTCACCTCCAGCACCGAGTGCTGGTAGATATCGGGCGTAGTGAACGGTGCCTGTTCGGTCTGGCTGGAAATATAATACCACACCGGATCGCCGAACTGGCTGGTCAGGGTCGGCTGGCCAAGCGTCCCGCGCACCGATTCGCGATTGTCGATCCCCGGCTGGACCGAGGCGACCAGCGCCTCGTCCATCAGGTAGCCGCGATGGTCGGTGATCGAGGAACAGCCGCCGACCAGCGCCAGCGCCGCGATTGCTGCCGATGCCTTCAGTCCCATGCTGCGAAGTGCCGAAACCATGCTCACCTGTCCTTCGATCGCGCTGCACCGAGCTCTCGGTACATTGCGGCTGCGCCGCGCGCGGTTATATGCTTGATGGCCACGCCTTAAGGCCTCGACCGGGCAGGCGCAATGCGCTTGCCCACAGGCCCTTTTGCCACGGGCATTGAATGACCGCTTAACGAGGACGCCGGTTGATGTCGCTGCTTTCCCGCCTGTTCGGCTCACGCACCGATCCGCGCGATGCCATGCGCCCCTTGTGGTACAAGGTGATCGAGCTGAGCCGGTTGCGGGAATATTACGCCCAGTGCCGTGTCGCCGACACGCTGGAGGGGCGCTTCGAGATGGTGACGCTGATCCTCGCCGTGGTGCTGCTGCGGATGGAAAAGAGCATGATGCTGAACCGCAAGAGCGCCTATCTGACCGAGCTGTTCGTCGAAGACATGGACGGGCAATTGCGAGAAAGCGGCGTAGGCGACCTCGCTGTCGGCAAGCATATGGGCAAACTGATGGGCGTGCTGGGCGGCAGGCTGGGCGCGCTGCGCAACGCGTTCAAGGATGGTAGCGCCGACATGCTGCGCGAGGCGCTGGAGCGTAACGTCACCTTTGCCGAGGACGGCGACCCGGCGGGCCTGGCCGAGCGTATCGCCGCGCTGCGCGAGCAGCTGTCGCAAGTCTCCGACGCCGAGCTGCAGGCCGGGCGGTTCTTCCAGTGATGGAGACGGAATTCTCACGCATCTACGACCGGCGCAGCCTGCCTGCAGGCCCCGTGGTGCTGGAGGCGGACGAGGCCGAACGCGCGGCGCTGGCCCGGCGATTCGCGCTGGTCGCGGTACAGGCCCTGCGGGCCGAGCTCACGCTTGAGGCCACGGGCGAGACGATCACCGCCAACGGCATGCTGGAGGCTGACGTGGTGCAAAGCTGCGCGGTCTCGGGCGAAGACCTGCCGGTGACGATCGCCGAAAGGCTGGAACTGGTCTTCGTGCCCGCCGCTACGGTGCGGACCGACGCCGAGGAGATCGAGCTGGAAGAGCACGAGCTCGACGAGATCGCCTATGAAGGCACCGCGTTCGACCTTGGCGAAGCCGTGGCACAGAGCCTCGCGCTGGCGATCGACCCCTTTGCCACCGGCCCCAATGCGGAGGCCGCGCGGCGTGATGCGGGGCTGCTCGATCAGGACCGCAGCGGGCCGCTCGCGGCCGGGCTGGCGGCGCTGAAAGGACTGACGAAGGATTAGTCGGTCGGGGCAAGCATTAGGCTTTGACAGCAGCAGATGGCCGGTTAGGTTCGCAAATCTCCTCTGTTTCCTCCCCCGTTAAAGGAATTCCCCCATGCGCCTTGGTCGTACCCCGTTCACCGCCCTCAGCGTCATTACCCTGGCCACCGGCCTCGCGGCCTGCGGCGAAACCGCCGAAGAGGTTCCCACCGCGGAGCTGGCAGCCGAAGACCTCGCCATGATCGAGGCGCGGCAGGACAATTTCGAAGAGATCGGCGATGCCTTCAAGGTGATCCGCGACCAGCTCGACGCCGACAGCCCGGATTTCGCGCTGATCTCGGCCAGCGCCGCCACCATCCAGGAAGACGCCGCCAAGATCCCGGACTTCTTCGTGGCCGGCACGAGCATGGATTCGGGTGCCGATACCGAGGCGCTGGCGGTGATCTGGGAACAGCCGGAAGACTTCACCGCCGCCCACCAGAAGCTGGTCGATGCCAGCGCGGTGCTGGTCGAGGCGGCGGCATCGGAAGATGCTGAGACCATCGGCGCGGCGGCCATGGGCCTGGGCGGTTCGTGCAAGAACTGCCACGACACCTTCCGTCTCGAAACCGACTGACAGCCGGCTCGAAACAGACTAACAGGCCAACGCCATGACCAGCGCCGGTACGAACAAGGTCGCGATCTGGGACCTGCCGGTCCGCATCTGCCACTGGAGTTTCGCCCTGATCGTCCCCGCCATGTGGTGGACGGCAGAAAACAGCGAGATGGGGTGGCACATGCGGCTTGGCCTCGTGCTGCTGGGGCTGGTCGTGTTCCGCATCCTGTGGGGTTTCCTCGGCAGCTCGACCGCCCGCTTCACCCGGTTCATGCGCGGGCCGGGCGCGGTGCTGGCCTATTTCCGCGGGCGTGGCGACTGGCGGCACGGCGACATCGGCCACAATCCCGCAGGCGGGTGGAGCGTGGCCGCGCTGCTGCTGGCCATGCTGGCGCAGGTGAGTTTCGGGCTGTTTTCAGGCGATCCCTATGACGGGGCCACCGGGCCGCTCAACGAAACGGTCAGGGCGATGACTGCCGACACGCTGACCGAGCTGCATGAGACCTTCTTCTACGTGCTGGTGGCGCTGGTGGCGCTGCACCTGCTGGCGGTGGTGTTCTACTCCGTGGTCAAGAAGGACCGGATCGTCCCGCCGATGGTGACGGGCAAGCGCGCCGCGCCCTTTGGCACGGCCGGGATGGTCGCGGCACCTGCCTGGCGGTTTGTGGTCAGCGCAGCGATCGCGCTGGCGGTGGTCTGGTGGGTCGCGAGTGGCGGGCCAGGGCTCTAGATATTCGCTCTAGACCTTCAGGCGAACAGGTCGCTTTCGTGGTCCCGCTCGAACGGGCCCGGAATGTCGAGGTCTTCGGGCGCTTCATGCGCTTCTTCAGGCGGCGCCGCAAAAGGCGAAATCCAGAAACTGAGCGCCTGATCGGTGGCGGCAAAGACCGTATCCAGCCAGCTTTCCATCATCTTCCCGGCAAAGAACAGCGGCACCGGCAGGTCCGTGCTGATTTCATGTTTGGGCACCTGTCCTCTCCTGTGCAAATGGCGGAACGCTGTTAGCATAGACGGGAATGTGGCCATAACATTGCGGTGGCGCAATTCTGGCGACAAGCCCTGTCCCTTTCCTACACGGGCCTGAGCCGCCTTTGCTCAGGCCTCGCTCCTTGCCATCGTCGATCCTGTTTGCTCTCGTCCGGGTGATCCCCCGCGTGAACCCCGTGGCCTGTGCCCGGTAACGGATTCCGGTCCGCAAGAGTCCCCGGGAAGGTGCTGGACTAGCAGCCTCAAGTCCGGGAAGTTTCAACCGCAGGACCGTGTTCCATGTGTTCCATCCTGTAGGGTTTCGAGCGTCGGTCGCACACGCAAAAGGGGCGACCAAAGGCCGCCCCATTCGCTGGTTTTTGGTGATGATGTCCGCCGATCAGAACTGGCCAAATCAAAAAGGGATGTCGTCGTCCAGATCGTCGTAGTTGGAGCCGCCGCCCGAACCTCCCGAGCCGCCACCGCCCTGATTCCAGCCACCACCGCCGGAGCCGCCGCCCGACGACGAACCGCCACCGCGATCCCAGCCGCCGCCGCCGCCCGAGCCGCCGTCATTGCGGCCATCGAGCATGGTCAGCGTGCCGTTGAAGCCGCGCAGCACGACCTCGGTCGAATAGCGGTCATTGCCGTTCTGGTCCTGCCACTTGCGGGTCTGCAGCTGGCCTTCGACAAAGACCTTGGAGCCCTTGCGAAGAAACCGTTCGACCACATTGACCAGCCCTTCGGAGAAGATCGCCACCGAATGCCATTCGGTGCGTTCCTGCCGCTCGCCCGTGTTGCGGTCCTTCCACGTCTCGCTGGTGGCGATACGCAGGTTGGCGACCTTGCCGCCATTCTGGAAGCTGCGGATTTCCGGGTCGGCACCCAGGTTCCCGATAAGCATGACTTTGTTGAGGCTGCCGGCCATCGAATCTGTTTCCTCGTCCTAGTGAACGCAGGGCTTATCGAATGGGTCGGTGAGTCGCCACCTCACCGAGGCAGCAATTTTCCACAAGCGCGAATTAAAGCCCCAGCGCCACCGCGCCCCAATAGGTCAGGCCCGCAAAAATATAGGCCAGCCCGAACAGATAGGCCAACATGAAGAGTGGCCATTTCCACCCGTTCGTCTCGCGCCGGGCGACCGCGATGGTCGACAGGCATTGCGGCGCGAAGACGAACCACGCGAGGAAGGCGAGTGCGGTCGGCAGGCTCCACCCGGCCTGCAATTGCGGGATCAGCCGCTCGGCCTCTTCGTCCTCGTTATCGGCATCGACCGCGTAGGTGGTCGCCAGCGCCGAGACCGCGACCTCGCGCGCGGCCATGGCCGGGATCAGCGCGAGGCTGATCTCGCGGTTGAAGCCGATCGGCTCGACCACGACGTGCAGCCCGCTGGCGATTTTGCCCGCGATGCTGGCAGCGACCTGGCTCTCGCCCGGCTCGGCCTTGGGGAAGCTTAAGAGCAGCCACAGGATGATCGTCGCGGTGAAGATGATCGTGCCCGCGCGGCGCAGGAACACCCACGCGCGCTGCCACAGACCGATGCCAAGGTCGCGCAGCGGCGGCCACTGGTACTTGGGCAGTTCCATGATGAAGCCCGACGAACCGCCCTTGGTGACGCTGCGCCGCAGGATCAGCGCGGCGGCCATCGCGCCGATGATCCCGGCGACATAGAGTGCGAACAGCACCAGCCCCTGCAGCCCAATACCGGGGCCCACGCTGGTCTGGGGGATAAAAGCCGCGATGATGACGGCATAGACGGGCAGTCGTGCCGAGCAGGTCATCAGCGGCGCGATCAGGATCGTGGTCAGCCGGTCCTTGGGGTCGGCAATGGCGCGGGTCGCCATGATGCCGGGAATGGCGCAGGCAAAGCTGGACAGCAGCGGGATGAAACTGCGCCCCGACAGGCCCACGCCCGCCATCAGCCGGTCCATGATGAAGGCGGCGCGGGCCATGTAGCCCGATTGCTCCATCACCAGGATGAAGGCGAACAGGATGACGATCTGCGGCAGGAACACCACGACCGAACCGACGCCGGTCAGCACGCCCTCGGTCAGTAGGTCGCGCAGGAACCCGGCGGGCAGGGTCGCCGTGGCGAGGTCAATCAGCGCACCCACCCCGGCGTCGAGCGCATCGGCAAAGGGCGTTGCCCAGGCAAACACGGCCTGGAAGATGACGAACAGCAGCGCGAACAGGATCGGCGGGCCGAGCCAGGGGTGCAGCAGCACCTTGTCGAGCTGGGCATGCAGGCGGTGGCGCGGCGTTTCCTTGAGGATCGCGGCCTGGGCGATGTTCTTCGCCATCAGCCGCCGTTCGGGCAGCGTCAGGTGGTCGAAACGCGGCTCGTGCCGGTCCTCGGTGGGCAGGCTGGCCACGGCATCGCTCAGCCCGGTCAGCCCGCGCTTGCGAACGGCAACCGTCTCGATCACCGGCACGCCGAGCGCCTGCGACAGAGCCGCGGGGTCGAGCGCCAGCCCGTCGCGTTCGGCGAGGTCGACCATGTTGAGTGCCAGCACGGTCGGATGGCCCAGCTCGATCAGCTCCTGCGCGAAGACGAGGTGCTGCGCGAGATTGGCGGCATCGACCACCAGGATCAGGATATCGGGCCGCGCCTCGCCCGGAAACTCGCCAAGCACCACCTGCCGGGTGACTTCCTCGTCCGGGCTCGCGGCATCGAGCGCGTAGGAGCCGGGCAGGTCAATCAGCTCCATCGGCTCGCCAGTGGGAAGGACCATCCGGCCCGAACGTCGCTCGACCGTAACGCCGGGATAATTGGCGATTTTCTGGCGCGCGCCGGTCAGCGCGTTGAACAGCGCGCTCTTGCCCGAATTGGGGTTGCCGACCAGCGCGGCGGTGCGGGGCTTCGTCATCGCGCGATCACCCCTGGGAGACCTGCATGGCGCGGGCATGGTCGCGGCGTAGCGCGACGATGGTGCGGCCGACCTCGATCGCCAGCGGATCGCGCCAGGCGAAGATGCCGCGATGGGCAATCTTCACCTCGGCCCCGGCATCGATGCCGAGCGCGCGCAGGCGCTTGCCCTCTTCGGGCGCAATGCGTTCCCAGTCCACGCCGGTGATGAGCGCGGTGACGTTCTTGGCCAGCTTGTCGAGAGTCATGCCCTGTTCCACGAGGACGCGGTGCCAGAGACGCGCGCTAATTGCAACTGCCTCGCAATAGAAAAAGCGCCGTCAGCTGCGATATTACTTTTGCGGGTAGCGCAACCGCCCCAGAAACCGCGCCACATCGAAATGTTCGCGCTGGCCGAAGACTTGCGCCTTGGCCTTTTCGAAGCGCATGATCCCCGCGATCCGGCGGTCGAGAAAGGCCATCGTCTCGGCCTTGTCCTCGCTCTCGTCGCCGACGAAGACGGCCAGCGTGGCAGTGTAGATCGCCCCCAGCGTCGCGCGCTTGGTATAATGGTTGTAGTCGGTCGCATTGTCCCCGGCGAGGCGCCACATCTTGTCGGCGCTCGACCAGCCGGTCTTGAGCGAACGGGCGACGTTTTGCGGCATGGCCTGAATGGCGAGCGCGCGGCTGAGCGCTTCCTCCAATCCCTGTGCGGCATTCAGGCGAAAGGTGATCAGCTCACGAATGCGGTCGCGGATCGGCATGTTGTCGAGCCGCCCATCGGCAAAATGCGCCGCCATCCGGGCATCGACCGAAGCAATCCACGCGCCAATCATCGCCATGGCGCGCCCCTGCAGCCCCTCGTCCGGGAAGGCCAGTCGGGCAATCGCCGGATCGACGCCCTCGCTCTGCGCGACCGCGTCCAGCGCCGTGTCGCTCCAGCCATCGAACACCGCGGCCTGCGCGATGCCGGGCGCAAGGATCAGGCGCAGCTCGTCAAGCGTCGCGTCCCCGATGCCAGCTGCCCGTGTGGTCGCCTGTGTCGCTGCCCCTGCCATGGCGTCAGAAACTCGGGCCGTAGGTGCCCGCGCCGACGCGCTCGCTCTCGGGCTTTTCGGACCGCTCGATCACCGCCAGCAGGTTGGTGCTGTCGGGGCCGAGCCGGGCATAGTCGCGCGCCGAGCGGCCGGAATTGTCATAGCGGTCGGGGTCGGCCCCGGCCTCCAGCAACACCCGGATCAGTGCCGTGTTGCGGGCATGGATGGCCGAGATCAGCGGCGTCTCGCCCGCGCTGTTGGCGACGTCCACGCGCGCCCCGGCCTTCAGCAGCAGCTCGACCCCTTCGACGAAGCTCAGCCGGATGGCCGAGGTCAGCGGGTAATTGCCGGCATTGTCGGCAATGTTGGGGTTCGCGCCCTTGCCGAGCAGGAAGCTGAGCCAGGTGCTGTCGCGGCGATCGACGACGATATGCAGTGCGGTCCGGCCATTGGTGATATCGCGGGCATTGACGACGGTGCTGCCCGGCTCGTCGAGCATGTTGGTGACTTCCTCTCCTTCCTTGTCCTCGACCGCCTTCAGGAACTTGTAGCCATCGGAATACATCTGCGCCGCCGCCGGGCTCGCCAGCGCGAGCAGGCCGCTGCCCAGAACGATTGCCATCACCTTTATCATTGCGCCCCGTACCACGCCGTCGCTCCTGCTCATTTTGCTGCGGACATCCTTTCGTTGCCGCCGGATTCGCCCTTGCCGATAGGGCGTTAGCAGAGCATGAACCGGCCTGTCATGTCGCTCGGGAAATATGGTCGCCTGTTCACCGTCATCGCTGCCGCCGCCCTGCTGACGGCAGGCTGCGCTCAGGAGCCGAGCGCACCGCCGCCTCTGGCGGGCGCCACCATCGGCGGCCCCTTCGAACTGATCGACCAGAACGGCGAAACCGTGCGCTGGAGCGATTTCGACGGGCGATACCGGATCGTCTATTTCGGCTATGCCTATTGCCCGGACGTGTGCCCGTTCGACGTGCAGCGCATGATGCTGGGCTATAACCGCTTCGCCGGGGCCGCGCCGGAGCTGGCGGCGCAGATCCAGCCGATCTTCATCACCGTCGATCCCGAACGCGACACGCCCGAAGTGGTCGGCAAGTTCACGCACAATTTCTCCGACGATCTCATCGGCCTGACCGGCACGCCCGAACAGATCGACGCCGCCGCCAAGGCCTTCGCCATCTATTACGAGAAGGGTGAGCCGAACGAGGCCGGGGGGTACCTCGTCGATCACAGCCGCGCCGCCTATCTGTTTGGCCTCGACGGCCAGCCGATCGCGCTGTTGCCGGTCGAGGTGGCGGACCAGGGCGAGGCGGTCGCCGCGGAACTGGAAAAATGGGTGCAATGAGGGAGCGCTTCTGGGAGCTCGAGCTGAACGAGCTTTCACGCACCGAGTGGGAGGCCTTGTGCGATGGCTGTGGGCGCTGCTGCCTGCACAAGCTGGAGGACGAGGATACCGGCGAGATCCTTGAAACCAACATCGCCTGCAAGCTGCTCGACACCGGCACGGCGCGCTGCAAGGATTACCGCCATCGCAAGGCCTTCGTGCCCGATTGCCTGCGGCTGACGCTGCGGCTGGTCAAACAGGTGCCGTGGTTGCCGCAGAGCTGCGCCTATCGCCGCCGGGCCGAGGGCAAGCCGCTGCCCGACTGGCACCCGCTGCTGACCGGCAGCCGCGACGCCATGCTGGCGGCGGGGGCCTGCGTAGCGGGCCGGGTGGTCTGTGAGACGGTGGCCGGCCCGGTCGATCACCATATCGTCGACTGGGAGCGGCCATGATCGACTGGCTCCGCAAGGAAATCGCCGATCCCCATGTCGAGATTGCGGGGCAGAGCCTGCCGCTGGCCATCCGCCGCAATGCCCGCGCCAAGCGCCTGACCATGCGCCTCGCGCCCGACGGCAGCGAGGTGCGCGTGACCATGCCGCGCTGGGGCCGCACGGTCGACGCGCTGGCCTTCGCCCATGCCCGCAGCGAATGGCTGGCCGAGCAGCTGGGCAAGATCCCCGAACGGCAGGTAATCGCGCCGGGCGGGAGCCTGCCCTTTTGCGGGCGTGAGCTGCTGATCGACTGGCGTGCCGAGGCACCGCGCCAGCCCCGGCTGGCAGGCGATGCGCTGGTCTGCGGCGGGCCGCTGCCCGCGCTCGACATGCGCTTGCGGCGCTGGCTGGAGGGGCAGGCGCTCGGCCTCTTCGCCGCCGACCTCGAACATTATTGCGCGCGCGGCGGGCTCGACCTGCCCGAACTGCGGCTGTCGCGGGCGCGGCGGCGCTGGGGCAGCTGTTCCGGCAAGAGGTGCATCCGGGTGAACTGGCGGCTGGTCATGGCGCCCGGCCATGTGCGACGCTCGGTCGTCGCGCATGAGGTCGCGCACCTCGTCCATTTCGACCATTCCCCCGCCTTCCACGCGCTGCTCGGCAGCCTCTACGAAGAGGATGTCGCCGCCGCCGATAGCTGGCTGAAAGCGAACGGGGCGCGGCTCTACACGCTGTTCGCCTGAGCGCGGGCGAGCAGAGCTGACGCGCGGGCACTGGCGCCGGGCGCGTCCTGCCCCTATCTTGCGCGGCGTAATGAGAGAATTCTTCCGCCGCGTATCGCCCAGGCGCGCCGTTGCCGACTTCGTCGAGCACTGGCAGCAACCGACCGAGCATCGCTGGCCGCTGCTCGGCGTGGCCGCCGCGGCGACCTTCGCGATCTTCATGCTGTTCATTCCCGACAGCCAGCGGATCGAGCCGCGTCGCCCCGAAGTGACCTATATCACCAGCTGGTCACCCGACCGGACGGACGAGGAGATCATCGCCTCCAATATCGCCAACCAGCAGCGCAAGGACGAGCTGGAGGCGATCGAGGAAGAGCGCGCCGAGCTGCGGAAGGACCTGTACCGCGCGCTGGGCCGCGCGACCTTCATTGATGTGGACGAAATGGAGGCCGAGATCGAGGCCGAGCGCGCCGCCGAAGAAGCCGCAACCGAAACGGACCAGAGCGGCACCCAGGATATCCAAGCGGCTACCGGTGGCGAGTGACGGCGACCTGCGGTGGCTCGACGCTGCCGCCGCGATCAGCGAACGCGCCATCCCCGACAGCCTGCCCAATCCGCCGGTCGGTGCGATCGTGGTGCATGGCGATGTGGTGGTCGGTCGCGGCTGGACGCAGGCGGGCGGGCGGCCCCATGCCGAAGCGATCGCGCTGGCGCAGGCCGGGGCGCTGGCAGAGGGGGCAACGCTCCACGTGACGCTGGAGCCCTGCGCGCATATCAGCACGCGCGGCCCTGCCTGTGCCGAGCTGGCAGCAGCGGCGGGGCTCGCGCGGGTGGTGATCGGCGTTGGCGACCCCGATCCGCGCACGGCGGGCAAGGGCGCGCAGCGGCTACGCGAAACAGGCTGCGAGGTCGCGGTCCTCGATCATGCGGCGAGCGCGGATAAGCTCGCGCCCTACATGGTCCGCAAGCAGTTGGAGCGGCCCTTCGTCACGCTCAAGCTGGCCGCGTCGCAGGACGGCTTCATCGCCCCGCCCTCGCGCACGCCCGTCACCATCACTGGCGAGATTTCCCGCGCCCATGTCCATCGAGAACGGGCGCGCTGCGACGCGATCCTCGTCGGCGGGGCGACCCTGCGCGGCGATGCGCCACGGCTCGACGTGCGGCTGCCAGGTCTGGGGGCCCGGTCCCCGCACCGCTTCGTACTGAGCAGCCAGTCGCCGCCCGAGGGCTGGCACAGGATCGGCGCGCCCACGGACATCGCCACGTTGGAGGACGTCCACCACCTCTACGTCGAGGGGGGCGGCGCGACCGCGCAAGCTTTCCTCGCAGAGGGGCTGGTCGACCGGCTGATGCTCTACCGCGCGCCGGTTGCGCTGGGCGACGGCGTGCCCGCGTTCGGTGCACTCGGCCCTGCCCTGGCGGCGCTTCCGGGCGGCGACTGGCGCTGCATCGACCAGCGAAGGCTTGGCGATGACACGCTCTCAGTCTATCGCCCGACCATCACGGAAAGGGCCTGAATGTTTACCGGCATCGTCACCGCCATCGGCACCATCGTCCGCCGCGAGCATCGCGGCGATCTGCGACTCGGCATTGCCTGCCCATGGGCACCCGAGGACATGGCCATTGGCGCCTCGATCGCCTGCTCGGGCGTGTGCCTGACCGTGGTCGAGCGGGGTGGCAAAGACGGCGATGGCTGGTTCGCGGTCGACGTCTCCGCCGAGACGATCTCGTGCACCGCGAAGGACATGTGGGAGGAAGGGGCGAAGCTCAACCTCGAACCCTCGCTTCGCATCGGCGACGAGATCGGCGGGCATATCGTCACCGGCCATGTCGACGGGATCGGCACCGTCTATGACTGGCAGCCCGAGGGCGGCTCGATGCGCGCGACGATTGCCGCCGATGCCACATTGGCCCCGTTCATCGCGGCCAAGGGATCGATCACGGTGGACGGCGTCTCGCTCACGGTGAACTCGGTCAGCGACCGGCCCGAGGGCGATGTGCATTTTGAGCTGAACATCATCCCGCACACCGCCGAGGTAACGACGCTGGGCGAGCTGCGGCAGGGCGGCGAGGTCAATCTGGAGATCGACGTGGTGGCCCGTTACCTGCAACGAATGGCCAGTTTGCGGAACCTCTAGTAAACTTGACCTTCGTCCGCGCGGGCCGAAAACGCGCCCTCGCCTTAAGCCGAAACCGCCGCGATCGCGCTGACGAACTTGTCGATATTGCCCATGGTCAGGCCCGCCACGTTGATGCGGCCCGATCCGGCCATGTAGATCGCGTGCTCGTTCCGCAGCGTCAGGATCTGGTCCTTGTCGAGCGGCAGCATCGCGAACATGCCGCGCTGCTGGCCCAGCGGCGCGAGGTTGACGGCCCCGGCATCGCTCGCCGCCAGCTTCTCGCGCACCTCGTTGATGCGCGCGCGCATTGAGGCCAACTCGTCGAGCCACGAGGCGGTCAGCGCTGCGTCCTCGAGAATCAGCCGCACCGCCGCCGCGCCGTGATCGGGCGGCATCGACCAGTTGGCCCGCGCCAGCGCATAGCCGTTGGACATGATCCGCGCCGTGGCGTCTGTGTCCTTGCCCATCGCGTAGAGCGCACCGACACGGTCGCGATAGAGGCCGAAATTCTTGTCGCAGCTATAGGCGACCAGCGCCTCGGGCACGGTGGCCAGCACCTTGCGAACGCCATAGGCGTCGTCGTCCATGCCCAGCCCCAGCCCCTGATAGGCGAGGTCGAGGATCGGCAGCGCGCCAGACGCCTTCACCAGCGCGGCAATTTCGTCCCACTGTTCAGGCGTGTAATCGATCCCGGTCGGGTTGTGGCAGCAGCCATGCAGCAGCACCGCGTCGCCGGGGCCCGCATTCTGCAGCGCCTCGGTCAGCGCGGCCATGTCGGCGCTGCCGTCCGCTGTCGCATGGGCGAAGGGTACGCCCTCAATCGCCAGGTCGCTCATGATCTGCGCGTGGTTGGGCCAGCTAGGCGTGCCCATCAGCACGCGGCTCGCGCCCGCCTTCTTCGCCAGCGCCACGGCGAGGCGCACCGCGCCGGTGCCGCCGGGCGTCTGCATGCCGTCGATCCGTCCGCCCTTGGCCGGGTCATCCGCGCCGAAGATATGCGGCAGCAGGGCATTGACGAAGCCCATGTCGCCCTCGGGCCCGAGATAGGCCTTGGTCGGCTGCGTCTCGGCCAGCTTGCGCTCGGCCGCCTTGATCGCGGCGAAAACCGGCGTGGCACCGTCGGCGGTGCGATAGACGCCTACGCCCAGGTCGATCTTGTCGGGGCTGGGATCGGCGTCATAGAGCTTGATCAGCGCAAGCAGCGCGTCGGGCGGTTGCTGGTCCAGAGTATCGAGCATAACGCGGCGCTCATGCGCCTGCCGGGCGCGCGGTTCAAGCGTCTAATGCAGCTGCGGGGCCTATTTTTGGCGAGGCCCTAGAACGGCAGCCAGTTCTGCTTGTGCGAGAACTTCATGTAACCGGCATTGACGCCCAGCCGCAGCCCCGCCCCCACGCGGATCGGGATCAGCACGATATCGCCCTTCCTGAGGTAGCTGGCGTTGAAGCCGCCGACGAAATAGGCCGTGCCCTCGCCCGCCGGGAAGCGTTCGTACAATTCCTCGGTGTCGTAGACATTGTAGACCAGCACGAAGGTGTTCGAGGCATTGGCCCCGGCATCGAAGCCGATCGACGGACCGGTCCAGTAGATCGGCTGGTTGCCCTCGATCTTGTGGTGCAAGGTGCCTGAGCCATAGCGTACGCCAACCACCAGCGCGCCGCCGCCTTCGCGCCCGACGATATAGGCGTTGGGCTCGCCCTGATCGGCAAGGATGTTCTCGATCATCCGCGCTAGGCCTTCGGCGCCCTTGCCGAACAGCCCTTCGGCCGCGCCGATCAGATCGTCTTCCTTGTAGGTGGTCTCATCCACGGCAGCGGTGGTTGCGGTCGCAGTCGCGTCCGCCGGAACGGTCGCGTCAGGCGCGGTGTCTGCCGTAGTGCCGGGCATTTCATAGGAAGCGGTGGCAGTGGCCGCAGGCGCGGGAGCCGCGTCATCGACTGGCGGCAATTCCTGCGTGCTCTGACCATAGCGATTGTCGGGGGCGGGCGCAGTAGTGGGCGCGGTCGTCGGCGCGGCACCGCCCTGTTGCAGGTCGCCGTCGATCACGACGCTGGGATCGACCGTCTGCATCTGCGCCGCGGCAGGCGCGGCGACAAGGCCGGCAGCGGAAGCGGTGGCGGCAACCAGCGCGAGCACCTTGAGGCTGCCCCGCCATGAGAGATTCGCCAGCTGCAACACGGTTTGTATCCTTCTTCCAGAGATATGCTTTTCGGCAATGTCCTGTGCCTGGGTCGTGCGATCGGCCCATTGCCACTCCTCCAAAAGAATCCCTTGCGGCTGAAGCGGCAATGAACGCGCGGCAGGGCGAATCGAAAATGGGCCGAAGCGAGTCGGGTACCGGACGGGCGCGCGGGCGGGAGACAGCTATCTTTGCGCGTAGCCGACGCGATACTTGCCCGGTCCGGATGGGCTCGTTATAGGCCCCCCGGTTGCCGCTGCGATCCGGAGACGTGGGTGAGTGGCTGAAACCAGTTCCCTGCTAAGGAACCATACTTCTATCGAGGTATCGAGGGTTCGAATCCCTCCGTCTCCGCCACCCTTTCATCGCAACGCATTGATCCGGAACACCTGCCGAAACGCGTGATTCCCGCTAGCTGGCCCGTTGGGCCAACGCGCGATCGCGCAGCTTCAGTCTGTAGTGTCGCGTGCGCGGAAATCCTTCAGCGCCACGATCGGTCGCCCCAGGTGCGCGCGCGCCGCGCGCTCCGCCTTGGCCGGATTATTTTCGAGGATCGCCTTCATGATGTCGCTGTAATCGCGATGGCGGCGACGATCGACAGTCCGCAGGATGGACCGGAACTGCGCCCGGATCAGGTGCATGTGCGGCTGCATCATCACCCGGTGCAGGGCAGCATTGTCCGCCAGTTCGCTCAGTGTGGAATAGAACGCATCGCGCGCCAGCGCGTACTCGGCGGTCGGGGAGGTTTCCTCGAACTGCATCAGCCGCTCGACCACTGCCGCCAGCCGGGCCCGCCCCTCGACGGCATCCTCGTTCTCCGCCGCCAGCCGGGCAGCGATCCCGACCAGCCCCTGCGCAACGATCAGCGTATCGATCGCATCGTCGACGCTCAGGATGCGGATCTGCGCCCCGCGTTGCGGTGCCAGTTCGACCACGCCCATCGCGGCAAGCCGGTTCAGCGCCTCGCGCACTGGCCCCCGGCTGACGCCGTAACGTTCGGTCAGCTGGGCCTCGACCAGCCGCTGCCCGGCCTCGAAACTGCCATCATAAAGACCGCGTACGATATCGCTGACGACCCGTTCACGCGGGCTGAGCGCGTCCAGCTCTATCCTTGCTTTCGTTCCGAATGGCTTTTGACGGGTTTCTGTGTCGCTCATCCGCCCATGACTGTCCGAATTGCCGACGAATGGCAATATTGCGTTGCCGCAAAGACACATTGTCCATCGTGGGGCATGGCGCGGGCGGCGCACCGACACTGATCGTCGGTGCGCCGCCCAGCAGGCCGTTATGGTCAGTCGGTCAGCCAGCCCGGCTTGCCCTTGCCGCCACCGAAACCGGCGCGCACGCGCTGCTTGAGCAGCGGCGGGGGACGGAAGCGCTCGCCATAGGCTTCCTGCATGATCTCCTGCGCCTGCACGCACAGGCTGGAGGTCACCGCGTCCATCAGCGCGAAGGGGCCGATCGGATGGCCAAGGCCGAGGCGGCAGGCGATGTCGATATCCTCGGGCGTGGCCACGCCTTCCTCGACCAGCTTGACCGCCTCGATCATGAACATGTGCAGCACGCGGTTGACGGCAAAACCGGCCACGTCCTTCACCTTGATCGGGGTCTTGCCGATGCTTTCCATCAGGGCCATCGTTTCGTCGAAGATCGCGTCGTCCGTATCGAAGCCAGGGATGACCTCGACCAGCTTCATACGCGAGACCGGCGAGAAATAGTGCGTGCCGACGAACCGCCCGCGCCGCTCTGCCGGCAGGGCGGCGGCCAGCGTCGAGATCGGGATCGTCGAGGTGTTGGTGGCGATCAGGCAGTCAGCAGAGACGATGCCGTCGAGCCGCTTGATCAGGTCGGTCTTGATCTCCTCGCTCTCGAACACCGCCTCGGTGACGATCTCGCGGTCGGCGAAGTCGGCAAGGTCGAGCGCGGTGGTCAGGCGACCCAGCGTCGGCTCGATCTGGTCTTCCGTGTAAAAGCCGCGCTTCACGCCCTTTTCCATGAGCGTCCGCAGCCGCGCGAGGCACTTGTCGAGCGAGGCCTGCTCACGGTCGTTCACCAGCACTTCGTGCCCTGCGAGAGCGAAGACCAGGGCGATCTCGCCCCCCATCAGGCCTGCGCCGACTACACCTACTTTTTTCATCATTTATGCCTTTCCCAATACGATTGGATGAGCGTCAAATCCCCGGCAAGGTCGTCGTCAGCCCGCCATCGACGGTGATGACCTGCCCGGTCACGAAACTTGCAGCGTCCGATGCCAGAAACACGGCGGTGCCCGCAATATCCTCCGGCAGGCCGATGCGCCCGAGCGGCGTCACGTCCAGCGCGCGCGCAAGGTTGTCTGCATCCTCCCACAAGGCGCGGGAAAAGTCGGTCTTGATGAGACCGGGCGCGATGCAATTGACGCGGATATGATCCGCGCCAAGCTCCAGCGCGAGGTTGCGGGCGAGCTGGAAATCGGCCGCCTTCGAAATGTTGTAGGCCCCGATGGTGGCCGAGCCGCGCATCCCGCCGATCGAGGAAATGATGATCATGCTGCCGCCCCCGTGCGCCTGCATGTCGGGCGCGACGAGCTGCGCCAGCCAGTGGCTGGAGAGCACATTGGTCCGCAGGATCTTGTCGAACTGCTCGTCGCTGATCCCCGACATGGGGCCGTAATAGGGATTGGCCGCCGCATTGCAGACGAGGATGTCAACGGGGCCGAGCTCCTGCCGTGTCTGCTCCACCAGCGCTTCCAGCGCCTGCCGGTCACCGACATTGGCGGCCTGCGCGGCGACCTTGCCGGGGCCATCCTTGTCGATCGCAGCCGCCGCCGCGTCACAGGCATCCTGCTTGCGGGAAGAGACCATGACATTGGCCCCGGCGCGGGCCAGCGCCTCGGCAATGGCAAGGCCAATGCCGCGCGTGGCGCCGGTGACGATGGCGGTCTTGCCGGTCAGATTGAACAGTTCGCTCATCCGCCCATCACATTGCCGAGATGCCGCCGTCGATCTTAAGCTCGCTGGCCGTGACGAAGCGGCTTTCGTCCGAGGCGAGATAGACCACCGCCAGAGCCACGTCATCGGGATCGCCCAACCGCCGCAGCGGCACCTGCTTTTCCAGCTTGGCCATCACTTCGGCCTCGTCCTTGTCGCCGACGAGGTCCTGCAGGATCGGCGTGCGGATAAAGGTCGGGTGCACCGAGTTGCAGCGGATGTCCCACCCCTTGCGCGCGCAATGCAGTGCGATCGAGCGCGAGAGGTTCCACACCGCCGCCTTGGACGCATTGTAGTTGGCGAAATTAGCCGAGGCGATCAGGCCGGCGATAGAGGACAGGTTGACGATCGAGCCGGGCGTGTTTTCCTGCATCAACGGCAGGGCCAGCTTGCAGCCGAGGAACACGCTGTCGACATTGACCTCCATCCCGCGATGCCATTCGTCGAGTTCGAAATCCTCGACCGAGCCGGTCAGCACGATCCCGGCATTGTTAACCAGCACCGACAGCCCGCCCATGAAATCGCGGGCCATCGCGACGGCTGCCTGCCAGTCGTCTTCACTCGTGACGTTGTGCGCGCAGGCCGCCGCCGTCCCCGCGCCCAGCTCGGCATTGATCGCCGCCGCCTGCGCCTCGGCCCCCGCGCTGTTGAGATCGGTCACCAGGACCTGCGCGCCTTCGCGCGCCAGCATCGCCGCAGTGGCAGCACCGATGCCCTGCGCCGCGCCGGTGACAAGCGCCTTCTTGCCCGCGAGACGACCGCTCATACTGCGAACTCCGCCAGTAGCGGCATCAGCCATGCATTGCTGAGGGGCGCAGTGGTTTTCCGGGATCCGTCAGGCATGTTCTCTCCTCACCTAATTTTGTCCTACAATTCAAAATTCGATTCTACAACCGTGGCATAACAGTGTCGTTGCAGTAAGTGGCGGTTTCGTCCATGCACCAAGCGAGTCCGGACGGACATGTATTTTGACAGGCAACAGCAAGGTGGCGGGGTAGAGGTGAGCAGCGAAGACATGACCAAGTCGGCCGATCCGGCAATGAATCACGAGGCACCGGAGAGCCTCGAACGCTGGCTGAGCGCGAACCTGCCCGATTATCGCGGTCCGGCGACGCTGGAAAAATGCGGCTTCGGACAATCGAACCCGACCTTCGTGCTCGAATGCGCCTCGGGCAAGTACATCCTGCGCCGCAAGCCGCTCGGCAAGCTGCTGCCCAAGGCGCATCAGATCGAGCGCGAGTACAAGGTGATGAAGGCGCTGGACGGCAGCCCGGTCCCGGCGCCGCGCGCCATCGCCCTGTGCGAGGATCCGGAGGTGCTGGGCGCGGCCTTCTACATCATGGAGTTCGTCGAGGGGCGGATCTTCTACGACCAGACCCTGCCGGGCATGACCGCCGAAGAACGCAACGCCATCTTCTACGGCATGAATGACGCCGTCGCCGCGCTGCACAGCGTCGATCCGGTCGAGGTGGGCCTTGCTGATTATGGCCGCAGCGAAGGGTTCATCGCCCGCCAGGTCGCGCTGTGGACCAAGCAATATCGCGCCGCCGAGGGCGAGCAGCGTAACGAGGCGATGGAAAAGCTGATCGAATGGCTGCCCGAGAACCTGCCGCCGGAACAGCCGGGGCGGATTTTCCATGGCGACCTGCGGCTCGACAACATGGTGTTCCACCCGACCGAGCCCCGCGTCATCGCGCTGCTCGACTGGGAACTCTCGACGCTGGGCGATCCGCTGGCCGACTTCGCCTATCACATGATGGTCTGGCGGGTGCCGCGCGATGTCTTCCGCGGACTGTCCGACCTCGACTTCGCCGCCACCGGCATTCCGGAAGAAGCCGATTACATCGCGCGCTATTGCGAGAAGATCGGGCGCGACGAATTGCCGCACTGGGAATTCTACCTGGCGTTCAGCCTGTTCCGCATCGCCGCCATCCTGCAGGGCGTGTGGCAACGTTCGCAGACCGGACAGGCCAGTGCGGAGGATTCCGAAGAGGTCGGGCTGAAGGCCATTCCGCTGTCGGAAATCGGCTGGCAGATCGCCTCTTCGAAGGCGGGCTGACGCCAGGTCAGTTGACCCAAATCCAGCGAACCGGGTTGCAGGCGGGCACTACGCCCGCCTGACCTTTATTCGTCTTCATTGCTTTCGATCCGCGCAAGCAAGGCATCAACCTGCACCTGCCCGCCCGCGCTGGCCGACAGTTCCGCCACCACCCCGTCGAACGGCGCGGTCATGGCGTGCTCCATCTTCATCGCTTCGAGCACCAGCAGGCGCTGGCCGGCAACGACCGTATCGCCCTCGGCCACGTCGACCGCGATGACCTTGCCCGGCATCGGCGCGACAATGTCGCCGTCATGGGCATGGCCATGGCCGCCGCCGCGCTCGGTGCGGTCGAACGGGATCGCCCGTCCGGCGGAGAAGATCACGATCCGGTCATCCTCGACCAGCGCCGAGAAGGTCGTTGCCTCATCGCCCTCGCCCGCGAGGACCATCGGATTGCCAAAATCGGACACGATCAGATGGGCGCTGCCATCGTCGAACATGGTCCGTGCTTCGCCCTGAAAGCTTAGCGTGGCGCGCATGGCGGCCGGCGCGTTGAGCCGGAAGCCCTGCGGCAGATAGTCGCTCTCTTCCGGCTGGTCGGCCAGCGCGAAGCGCGCTGCTGCCGCCCATTCGAGATCGGTCGGAACATCGGCGACGACCAGCTCATCCTCGAGCCGGGCGATGAAGCCCGTGTCGAGCTTGACGGCACGGAACTCGCCGTGATTGGCGGTGCGGCGCAGGAAGGAAGCATTGGTCTTGATCGGCCAGACCTGCAGCTCGTCCAGCGCGTGGATCAGGCCGTCGATGGCTGCCTCACGGTCATCGCCATGGGCGATCACCTTGGCGATCATCGGGTCGTAGAAGGGCGAGACCTCGGCCCCCTGCTGCACCCCGGTATCGATGCGATAGGCATCGCCGAAGTCGAGCGTCTCCAGCGTGCCGGTGCTGGGCAGGAAGCCCTTGGCCGGGTCTTCGGCATAGAGGCGCGCTTCCATCGCCCAGCCATTGATGCCGAGCTCATCCTGCTTGACCGGAATCGGCTCGCCGCTGGCAACGCGCAGCTGCCATTCGACCAGATCGACGCCGGTTATTTCCTCGGTCACCGGATGTTCGACCTGCAGACGCGTATTCATCTCCATGAAGAAGATGCGGTCGGCACGCAGGCCCTCGCTGGCATCGGCGATGAACTCAATCGTGCCCGCGCCCTCGTAATCGACGGCCTTGGCGGCGCGCACGGCAGCGGCGCAGATCGCCTCGCGCGTTTCCGGGTCCATACCAGGCGCGGGGGCCTCTTCGATCACCTTCTGGTGACGGCGCTGGAGCGAGCAGTCGCGCTCGAACAGATGGACGACATTGCCGTGGCTGTCGCCGAACACCTGCACCTCGATATGGCGGGGCGAGGTGATCCACTTTTCCAGCAGCACTTCATCGTTGGAGAAGCTGGCCTTGGCCTCGCGGCGGCAGCTTTCCAGCGCAGCGGCGAAATCGCCTGCGGCATCGACCTTCCGCATACCCTTGCCGCCGCCACCGGCGACCGCCTTGATGAGCACGGGATAGCCGATGGCGTCAGCTTCCTTGGTCAGGCGCTCGACCGACTGGTCTTCGCCCAGATAGCCGGGCGTCACGGGGACACCCGCGGCGATCATGCGTTCCTTGGCGGCGTCCTTCAGGCCCATGGCCTCGATGCTGGCGGGCTTGGGCCCGACCCAGATCAGCCCGGCATCGAGCACGGCCTGCGCGAAGCCGGCATTTTCCGACAGGAAGCCGTAGCCGGGATGGATCGCCTCGGCCCCGGTGGCCTTGGCCGCGGCGATGATCTTCTCGCCGACCAGATAGCTTTCGGCGGCAGGGGCCGGGCCGATATGCACGGCCTCGTCGGCCATTTGCACGTGCAGTGCCCTGGCATCGGCATCCGAATAGACGGCCACGGTGGCGATGCCCATCGACCGGGCGGTGCGGATAATGCGGCAGGTGATTTCGCCACGATTGGCGATGAGCAGTTTCTTCATCATGGCCATTACATCCTGAACACGCCGAATTGCGGCTGGTCGGGGAACGGTGACTCAAGGCAGGCGGCGAACGCCAGCCCCAGCACGTCGCGGGTCTGCACCGGATCGATCACGCCATCATCCCACAGGCGCGCGGTGGCATAATAGGGATTGCCCTCGTCCTCGTATTTCTGGCGGATCGGGGCCTTGAATTCCTCCGCCTGCTCGGGCGTCCAGCTGTCGGCATCGCGGTGGACGGTGGCGAGCACGCTGGCGGCCTGTTCGCCGCCCATCACGCTGATGCGCGCATTGGGCCAGGTGAACAGGAAGCG
>CAYOSE010000024.1:0-28639 GCA_964406535.1 uncultured Sphingomonadaceae bacterium | reverse complement strand
CAACTGCACGCGGGTGTTCTCGAACGGGGTCAGGCAGCGCTCCTCCCCGCTTTCCACATCGACCTGATAGAGCAGGAAGTTCTCGTCGCCCGCTCTGTCGCGGATGTGGAGCACGCTCTTCGAATCTGGCGCCCAGAAATAGGTCGGGATCGGCCGATCGGTGGCGTTGGTCATGCGCCGCGCGGTGTCCGGATCGCTCCACGGGGCGACGAAGACATTCATCACGCCTTCGTACGGCGCCATCCAGCTGAGCCACTTGCCGTCGGGGCTGATCTTGCCCCCGGCGCGCACCGGATTGCCGAACAGCAGGTCGCGCGGGATCAGCGGAACATCGGCGAGGGCGGGGGTGGCAATGGTGGTCATGGAGGCTCCCGGATTGGTCAGGTCTGGAAGGTAGGGGGTCGCCGTCGGCTTTTCAAAGCGCGGTTCTCACAGCGCCGCATTGTTGTAGCAATGCCAGGTCAGGATCGCGACCGCGCCGCGATGCGGCCGCCAGTCTTCGGCCAGCGCGCGGGTGGCCTTCTCGTCGGGACGCTCGGCATGGCCGAGGATCTTGCCGATCCCGGCCATCACCGCAAGGTCTCCGGCTGGCCAGATATCGGGCCGCCCCTCGGCAAACAGCAGGTAGATTTCCGCCGACCAGCGCCCGATGCCCTTGATCCGGGTGAGTTCGACAATCGCAGCCTCGTCGTCTGCGGGCAGGGCGGTCAGGTCCAGCTCGCCGCCCGCGACCAGTTCGCACAGAGACCGCGCATAGCCCTGTTTCTGACGTGACAGGCCGCAGGCGCGCAGGGCATCGAAATCTGCCGCGAGCAGGGCGGCGGGGGCCATCTCCGCGCCGAGTTCGGCCTCCAGCTTGCGCCAGACGCTCGCCGCCGCCGCGACCGAGACCTGCTGCCCGACGATGGTCCGCAGCAACGTCTTGTACCCCGGCTCGCGTATGCGTGGCTCAGGATAGCCGACCGTCGCCAGCGCCCGTTCGATAGCCGGTTCGCGCGCCGCCACCTGGTCGAGCGCATGCCTGAGCTGTTCAGCGGTCAATCCCAAAACGGTCCATCCTTTTACGCGAGGGCACCACCCGGCTTGCCATGCCGGGAGAGATTGCCTAGCAGTCGCCGCCACCACAACCAGGGAAAGTTTGCCAGATGCCCAAGCTGATCGTCGTTAACCGTGCCGGAGAGGAAACTACCGTTGAGGCGGCAGATGGCCTGACGGTCATGGAAGCCATTCGCGACAATGGCTTTGACGAATTGCTGGCGCTGTGCGGCGGCTGCTGCTCCTGCGCGACCTGCCACGTGCATGTCGACCCGGCCTTCGCCGACAAGCTGCCCGAGATGAGCGAGGACGAGGACGACCTGCTCGATTCGTCCGATCACCGTGACGAACGCTCGCGCCTGTCGTGCCAGATTCCGCTGACCGCGGAACTCGAAGGCATCAAGGTGACCATCGCCGAAGAAGACTGAGTTCATCCGGCGCAAGTGCAACTACGTTGCGCCGCGCCAGTCGAACACCTAACTCTCCGGTCATGACAGTACCGCCGCTCCGCCAGAACATGATCGAACTCATCGGCAATACGCCGCTGGTCAGGCTCGCCGGGCCCAGCGCGGCGGCGGGCTGCGAGATCTACGGCAAGTGCGAATTCCTCAATCCGGGGGCCAGCGTGAAGGATCGCGCGGCCTACTGGATCATTCGCGATGCGGAGGAGCGGGGCGAATTGCAGCCCGGCGGGACCGTGGTCGAAGGGACCGCGGGCAATACCGGCATCGGTATTGCGCTGGTCGCCAATGCGCGCGGCTACAAGACGATCATCGTCATGCCCGACAACCAGAGCCAGGAGAAGATGGACACGCTGCGTGCGCTCGGCGCCCAGCTGGTGCTGGTGCCGCCGACCAAGTTCGCCGACCCCAACCACTTCGTCCATACCTCGCGCCGACTGGCAGAGGAAACGCCCGGCGCGATCTGGGCCAACCAGTTCGACAATATCGCCAATCGCCGCGCCCATATCGAGAGCACCGCGCCAGAGATCTGGGCGCAGCTGGAGGGCCGCCTCGACGGCTTTACCTGCGCGGTCGGCACGGGCGGGACCTTGGCCGGGACAGGCATGGGCCTGAAGGCCGAGGACGAGACCATCCGCGTGGCGCTGACCGACCCCTATGGCGCGGCGCTGTACAATTACTACGCCTGTGGTGAGCTGAAAGCCGAGGGCTCCTCGGTCGCCGAGGGCATCGGGCAGGGCCGCATCACGGCGAACCTCGAAGACGCGCCGATCGACACCCAGTTCCGTATCTCCGACAAGGAGGGGCTGGTGTGGGTCGCGAAGCTGCTGCGCGAGGAGGGGCTGTGCCTCGGCCTGTCGTCGGGCATCAATGTCGCGGGCGCGGTGGCGCTGGGCAAGCAACTGGCCGCCGAACGCGGGCCCGAGGCGCGCGTCGCCACGATCCTGTGCGATACCGGCTTCCGTTATCTCTCGACGCTGTACAACGCCAAATGGCTGGAGACGAAGGGTCTGCCGGTTTTTGACTGGCTGCGTTAATCTCGCCGCGTTATCATGGGTCCGATGGACTTCGACCCCAACGATCTGACTGGCAGCCGGACGATGGATGCCGATATGGCGACCGCGCCGCTGGGCGGGACGCGGGCCGAGCGCATGCAGCGGCTGCAGATCGGCTTTCTGGGGTTGGGGGCGATGATCCTGCTGGTTGGTCTTGCCAATATCATCATGAACAGCGCCAAGGAGAGCCAGGCCGCCGCCGTGCCCGACGCGATGCCGACCGTGGCCGCGCAAGAGACGCCGGCGCCTGCGCGCGACCCGCTGGCCGATGCGGGCGTGGTGCCTGATCTGCCGGTCGAACCCTCGCCGCAGACCACCGAGACCGTGGCCCCGCCTGACTTCGAAAGCGTTCCGCCGCCGCTTCCGGCGCAGCCCTGAGCCGACATGGCCGCGCGTACCGGCCTGCTGGTGGGACTTGCTGCCATGGCGTTCGGACTCACCGGCGTGGCAGCTGGCGCTGAAGAAACGGACAGCCCGCTGTCGACCACGAGCACCCCGATAGGGCTGATGGGGACGATCCCGCTCTATTGGGGTGAAGTTGGGGGTATCGAGGACGTGCTGGCGGGCGCGGCCACGCCGCACTGGGGCCGCGCCATCATCGCCGAGGCGGGTGCTCCGCTGCCGCTCGACTTCCTCTCGACCGAGGCGCTGGCGGGCGTCGACCGCCTGCTGCTGGCGCAGCCACGCGCCTTGTCGGCGGAGGAGAATGTCGCACTCGACGCATGGGTCCGGGGCGGGGGGCGCCTGCTGTTGTTCGCCGACCCGCTGATGACCGGCGAATCGCGCTTCGGCCTCGGCGACCGGCGCAGGCCACAGGGCGTGGCGCTGCTGTCCCCTATCCTCGCCCATTGGGGGCTGGACCTGCAATTCGATACAGACCAGTCCGAAGGCCTCGCCATGCGGGATTTTGCGGGCACGGCCTTGCCGGTGGCGCTGGCCGGGCAGTTCGCACACCTGCCAGGTGGGGATGAGGACTGTGCAATCGTAGCCGCCGGACTGGTCGCGCAATGCGCGCTGGGCGAGGGGCTGGCGCTGATCGTCGCCGACGCGGCGCTGCTCGACCTCGACGGTCCCTATGCCGGGGCGGAGGCGGGATTGCGTGCATTGCTGCAAGAGAGTTTCGGGCAAGGCGACAGTTTCGGGGATTTCGCACACCAAGCCGACTCGGCGCCTGAAGTCGCTCCGGCAAATACCCGTAATTGCTGCGAAATCCGGGGGGAGGCAGACCGAAAGAACGAGTAAGGGCTGTCATAAAAAATATAAAAAACAATAAGTTGCATGTTCATCCCCAGATCGAACGTAATTTCCCCTTTCTTCCCGCCCACCCTCGCGTTAAAGGTTGGGCCCATCGGACATGTCGCCCGTAATGCATCCCGGCCGAGAGGACGGGGTGACCGGGCCGCGCCTGCGCGCGGCACGAGGCGGGCGAGGTGTGCCCGATAAGGTGCGGGTTCCGAGTGAGGGATGGGGGACGTGGCGCAGCGGCCATCAGGCTATAACGGACAGGGGCTCTCGCTTCGCGGCGAGAAGGGCCGCTATGTCCTGCCGCCGGCCTTCCGCAAGACCGTTGCCGAAGCCTCCGACGACCGCATCCTGTGCGTTGCCAAGCATGACCGCTGGCCCTGCCTGACCGGCTTTGGCCGTTCGCGTACCGACACGTTTGACGACCAGCTCGACCGCGAGGAAGAGGCGGCGCTGCGACTGGGCCGCGAGTTCGACCGCGACATGCGCGAATCGCAGCTGTGGAACTTCGTCGAGATACCGTTCGATGCGAGCGGTCGTTTCGTCATGCCCGACCATTTCGCCGGACTCGTCGGGATCGACGAGGCAATCTATTTCCAGGGTGCGGGCAAGCTCATCACCATGTGGAACCCGGAACGGTTCTACGAAATGGGTGAGGGCTGGGAGAGCGGTCAGGCGATCTGCCGCGCGCTCGTCGCCGAGGCGGAGGCGAAGCGCAAATGAGCGATGCCGCCCCCCACATTCCCGTCCTGCTCGACGAAGTGCTGGCCGCGCTGGCGATCCAGCCGGGCGATGTCATCATCGACGCCACTTTCGGTGCGGGCGGCTATACGCGCGCCTTTCTCGATGCCGGCGCGACCGTCCATGCCTTCGACCGCGACCCCGATGCCATCGCTGCGGGCAGCCAGTGGCCCGAGACGCGCGAAAACCCGCCGCGGCTGGTGCTGCATGCGCGCCGTTTCTCCGAAATGGTCGCGGCCATGGCCGAGGCGGGCGTGGCGCGGGTCGATGGTGTGGCGATGGATATCGGCGTTTCGTCGATGCAGCTCGATCAAGCCGAGCGCGGCTTTGCCTTCTCGCTCGACGGGCCGCTCGACATGCGGATGGACCGGGGGCGCCCCAATGCCGCCGATTTCGTCAATGAGGGCGATGAGGCCGAGATTGCCGATGTGCTGTGGCGCTATGGCGAGGAGCGGCAGTCGCACCGGGTCGCCCGCGCGATTGTTGCCGCACGCCCGCTGACGACCACCGGTGAACTGGCCGAAGTGGTTCGCAAGGCGGTCGGCTACCGGCCCTTCACCAACAAGGGGGGCGCGCAGAAAGACCCTGCCACGCGCAGCTTTCAGGCCATCCGCATTCATGTGAACGGCGAACTCGACGAGCTGGAGCAGGGCCTTGCCGGGGCTGAGCAGCTGCTGGGCGAGGGCGGTCGGCTGGCCGTGGTCAGCTTCCACAGCCTGGAAGACCGGATCGTCAAGAATTTCCTTCGCGAAGCCGCCAATGCTGTCCCCGGCGGCTCGCGCCACCTGCCCGAAATGCGGTCCTCCACCCGGCCGCGTTTCGGGCAGGTCTCAAAAGCTATCCGGCCGTCGCAGGCCGAGACCGAGCGCAATCCGCGCGCGCGCTCGGCGACCTTGCGCGTCGCCATCCGTACCGCCGCCCCGCCACTCGCCGCACAGGAGCATGCCGCATGACCCGCACCGCCCGCATCAGCCGTATCGGATGGTTTGCCGCGCTGGGCATATGCACCGCGCTCTATCTCGGCCTGCATTTCAAGGTGCAGTCGGTGGTCAGCGAAGTGGTTCGCGCCGAGCGCCAGATCGTGGCGCTGGAAGAGCGCAACATGCGGCTCGAAACCGAGTTCCTGTCGCGCTCCAATCAGGCGCAGCTGGCGGCATGGAACCGGGTCGATTTCGGCTTTGTGGCGCCGGAGGCTGGCCAGTTCATCGGGGCCGAGCGCCAGCTGGCCCGGTTCAGCGTGCCGCGCGCGGCCGATGCGCCCGCGCCGATCCGGCTGGCCAGCATGACTGCCGCCGAGGAACAGCCGCGCTTCGCCGAGCTGGTCTCCCCGCTGACCGGTGAAGCGGTCGACCCGGCGCTGGTCGAGCCTGCCGCGGGCGGCTCCGGCGGCACGATCGATCTCGGCCGTGTCGCGCGCGGGCGTGAGGTCGGCCAGACGGTCGGAATGGTGCAGGAGCCGATGCGGATCACGCTCAATGCCGTGGCCAAGGCCAGCCTGCCGTGAACACATTCGCCGCGCCGGGAATTGCAGGTGGCGGACGCCTGTCGCTCGGCGATAGGCGGCGCCACGCGCTGCTGACGGCACGCCAGCGGCTGCTGCTGGTCGCGCTGACCTTCGTCCTCATCGCGTTGATGGCGCTGGCCCGCATCGCCTGGCTGGGCGTGGTCCAGCCTGCGCCCACGCGGCTCAGTCTCGCGACCGCACTGCTGCCCGAACGCGGGGAGATCACCGACCGCAATGGCGTGCCGCTGGCGCGCGCCTTTCCCGCCTATGCGCTGCGCTTCAATGCCAATGCGATGGACGATGGCGGTCCGCCGCTGGTCAAGCCGCCCGAACAGCTGGCCGACGAGCTGATGGCGATCTTCCCCGATCTTGACCGCACCGAGCTGGTCGGCAAGCTGCGTGCGGGCAAGTCGGCCTATCTGCGCCGCCGCGTCGTGCCCGAGGATGCCAACAAGGTGATGGCGCTGGGCGAGCTGGCGCTGGAATTTCCGCCTGAGCCCGACCGCTATTATCCGCAGGGGCCGCTGGCCGCGCATGTGCTGGGCTATGTCAATCTCGACGGCCATGGCCGGATCGGGATGGAGCAGGTGCTGGACGAGCGGCTGCTCGACCCCGCGCGGCGGGCAGATGCGGCGGCGCTGTCGATCGATGTCCGGGTGCAGGGCGCGCTCGAGGACGAGTTGCAGAGCGGGATGCTGGCGGTGAATGCCATGGGGGCGGCGGGCATCGTGCTCGATGTCGATACGGGCGAGGTGCTGGCGATGGCCTCGCTGCCCGAATTCGATCCCAACCTCGTGACGCGCGAGGACCAGATCCGCACCCAGGCAATGGTCGATCGCGGCGAGATGCCGGCGGTGTTCAACCGCGCCACCAATCAGGTTTACGAGCTTGGCTCGGTATTCAAGCCCCTGAGTGTGGCGGCCGCGATCGATGCGGGCGTGGTGACCGATCTGTCGAAGCGCTATCAGGCGGACGAGCGCATCAAGGTTGGTCGCTTCCGCATCGGCGACAGCCACGACCTCGGCGAAAACCTCAATGTCGCGCAGTCGCTGATCCACTCCTCCAACATCGTCACCGCGCAGATCGCCACCGAACTGGGCGGGGTGACGCTGAAGAAGTATTACGCCGATCTCGGGCTTGGCGAAGCGCCCTATATCGAGCTGCCCGGACGCGGCGCACCGCTGAGCTTCGGCGGCGAGTGGCCGCATGGCAAGACCATGACGGCCAGCTTCGGGCACGGCATTTCGGTGACCCCGCTCAACCTTGCCAGCGCCTATGCGGCGATGGTCAATGGCGGCATCTGGCGTCCGGCCACGCTGCTGCGGGTCGAGCCCGGTCAGGCCCCGCGCGGGAGACGGGTGTTCAAGGCCAGTACCAGCGCGCGGATGAACCAGCTGATGCGGATGATCGCGGTCTACGGCACCGGCAAGAGCGCCAATGCGCCGGGCTTCCGGGTGGGCGGCAAGACCGGCAGTGCCGAGAAGGCGGGCCGGCACGGCTATGACCGGACGCGGCTGGTCTCGACCTTTGCCGCCGCCTTCCCGATGGACCGCCCGCGCTATGTCGTGATCGCCCTGTTCGACGAGCCGCGCGGCACTGTCGCCAGCTCCTACCAGCGGACCGCCGCGTGGAACGCCGCTCCGGTGGTCGGACGGCTGATCCCGCGCATCGGCCCGCAGCTGGGCGTATTGCCCGATGCCGATCGTGACATCGACCTTTCCGACGTCGCGCCGCTGGTCGGCAATGGGGGCGACGAATGAGGCTGGATCAGCTGGCACTGGCGGCGAGCATGGATGCTGGAGGTCACGCCGGGGCGACGGTGACCGGTTTTGCTATCGACCATCGCAAGGTCGCGCCGGGCACGGTGTTCGGCGCGTTCCAGGGCGCGAAGGTCAATGGCGAGGATTTTATCCCGGCGGCCATCGCTTCCGGAGCGGTGGCAGTCGTCGCTCGCCCCGAAGCGACGATCGCGGGCGCGGTGCACTTCGCCGACCCCGCGCCACGGCGCGCCTTTGCCGCGCTGGCGGCGCAGTTCTTCCGCCCGGTTCCCGATCACGTGGTCGCGGTGACCGGCACCAATGGCAAGACCTCGACCGTGGAGATGGTGCGGCAGATCTGGCGCATTTGCGGCGAGCGGGCGGCAAGCATCGGGACGCTTGGCGTCACGACGCCGGAGGGCAGCGTCTCGACCGGGCTGACCACGCCCGACATCGTCACCTTCCTCGCCAACATGACCGGCCTTGCGCGCGAGGGCGTGACCCATGTCGCCTATGAGGCGTCGAGCCATGGCCTCAGCCAGTATCGCAATGAAGGGCTGCCGGTGATGGCCGGGGCCTTTACCAATCTCAGCCGCGATCACCTCGATTACCACAAGGACATGGAGGACTATTTCGCCGCCAAGATGCGGCTGTTCTCCGAGGTCGTCGACCCTGATGTTCCTCGGGGCGGGACGGCGGTGATCTGGGCCGATGACGCATGGTCGGACCGTGCCATCGAGGTGGCGCAGGCGCGCGGGCTGAAGCTCATGACCGTGGGCGAGGCCGGGGAGACGATCAGGCTTCTTGGGCGTGAATCCAGCCAGCTGGGGCAAGATCTTCTCATCGAGTATCAAGGTGGTCAGAAAAGGGTCAAACTGCCGCTGATCGGAGCCTATCAGGCGGCTAACGCGCTCGTGGCGGCAGGCCTCGCGATTGCCAGTGGAACCGCGCCGGATGCCGTGTTCGATGCGCTTACCCGGTTGCAGCCGGTGCGCGGGCGGCTCGAACGCGCGGCCATCACCGCCAGCAATGCACCGGTCTATGTCGACTATGCCCACACGCCAGACGCGCTCGCCGCGGCCATCGCGGCGCTGCGTCCGCATGTCGCCGAGGGTGGCCGCCTGATCACCGTATTCGGCGCGGGCGGCGACCGCGACGAGGGCAAGCGCGCACCGATGGGCGCGGCAGCGGCAGCGGCGTCCGACCTCGTGATCGTGACCGATGACAATCCGCGCGGCGAGGACCCGGCGGCGATCCGCGCAGCGGTACTCGCCGGGGCGCCCGACGCGACAGAAATCGGCGACCGGCGCGCGGCCATCCGCGCAGGCATTGCCGGGGCCAAAGGCGGCGACATCGTGCTCGTCGCGGGCAAGGGACATGAACAGGGCCAGATCGTGGGCAGCGGCGACACCATGCGCGTGTTGCCGTTCGACGATGTGAGTGTGGCGCGTGAATGCGCCGGAGAGATCGCGGGCACCGCGCCAAGTCCGATGGGTGATGAGGGAGCGCACAACCCATGAATGCACTGACGAACATGATCCGTTGGCCGACCAGCCGTGCTTGTGGCCGGTTGGTTGAGGACCAAGACCAGCTCGGCGAGCTGCGTAGCGGCGCGCTGTGGACCGCAGTCGAGATCGCGCGAGCCACGGGCGGCGTCGCGGTCGGCGACTTCGAAGTCTCGGGCGTCGAGATCGACTCGCGCGACGTTCGCAGCGGCGACCTGTTCGTGGCGCTCAAGGGCGAGGCGATGGACGGCCACCAGTTCGTGCCCAAGGCGTTTGCGGCGGGCGCGGCGGCGGCTTTGGTCGACCGCCCGGTCGAGGGGCCGCACGTGCTGGTCCGGGATACTTCGCAGGCGCTGGAGGCGCTGGCTGCAGCATCTCGCGCGCGGTCGAATGCTATCAGGATCGGGGTCACCGGCTCGGTCGGCAAGACCGGGGTGAAGGAATCGATCTTTGCCGCGCTCCAGCGTTCGCGCGGCAGTGCCGCAGGCGCGTGGGCGCATCGCTCGGTCCGCAGCTACAACAACCATGTCGGCGTCCCGCTCAGCCTCGCGCGGATGCCCGCCGAAAGCCGTTTCGGCGTGTTCGAAATGGGGATGAACCACGCTGGCGAGATCACCGGCCTCGCCGCGCAGGTGCGCCCGCACGTCGCGGTCATCACCACGATCGCGCCCGCCCATATCGAGAACCTGGGTTCGATGGAGGCGATCACGGCGGCCAAGGCGGAGATCTTCACGGGGCTGGTCCCCGGCGGCACGGCGGTGATCCCGGCGGACAGCGAGCATTTCGAGCAATTGCGCGATGCGGCGCTGGCGAACGGGGCGAAGGTGCTCTCCTTCGGGTCGGCCAGCCATGCCGATGTCAAACTGCTCGACGTTGTGGCCGGGGCCGAGGGCGGCTCGCTGGTTACCGCAATGCTGAGCAGCGGCCAGCGGCTGTGCTACACCGTGGCCGAGCCGGGCGCGCACTGGGTCGCCAATTCGCTGGCGGTGATGGCTGCGGTCCATGCGGCGGGCGGGGACCTTGGCGCGGCAGGCCTCGCGCTGGCCGAGATGGGCGGGCTGAAAGGCCGCGGCGCGCGGCGCAAGATCGCTGCCGATGGCGGGCAGGCGCTGCTGATCGACGAAAGCTACAACGCCAATCCCGCCTCGATGCGGGCAACGCTGGCGCAGCTGGGCCAGACGCCTGCGCTGCGGCGCATTGCCGTGCTCGGCGCGATGAAGGAGCTGGGCGATTTCGGCAGCAGCTTCCATGCCCAGCTGGCCGAGCCGATTGCGGCGGCAAACGTCGATTTCGCCGTGCTGGTGGGTGAGGAAATGGGCGCGCTCGCACGCGTATTGGGGAAAGAAGAGGTAGGCGGCATTGGCAATGGCATTCGCTTTGCCCATTGCGAGAATGCGGGCGAGGCGATTGCGGCTCTGGAAGAGTTTGGTTTGCTGGGCGGTGACGCAGTGCTCGTGAAGGGATCGAATTCGGTGGGTCTTGCCCGGCTCGTCGACCATTTTGCCGCCAGAGAAGGCTGACCGTCAGGCATGTTGTATTTCCTCGCCGAATTGCTCGATTTCGAAGGCCTGCTGAATCTCGTTCGCTATCAGACCTTCCGCGCGGGCGCGGCAATGATGACCGCGCTGGTGATCGGGCTGATCATCGGGCCGCGTTTCATCAACATGCTGCGCGTGCGGCAGGGTAAGGGGCAGCCGATCCGCGAGGACGGGCCCAAGACGCATCTCGCCAAGGCGGGGACGCCGACCATGGGCGGGCTGATGATCCTGATTTCGCTGGTGATTTCGATCCTGCTGTGGATGGATCTCGCCAATCCGTTCGTCTGGGCCTGCCTGGCAGTGACGGCAGGCTTTGGTCTGATCGGCTTCATGGACGATTACGATAAGGTGACCAAGCGCAGCCACAAGGGCGTGTCGGGGCGCACACGGCTGCTGGCCGAATTCATCGTGGCGGGTATCGCCGCCTGGCTGATCGTGGGCGAGATCAACACCAACGTCTATGTCCCGTTTTTCTCCGACCGGGTGATCCCGCTGGGGCCGTTCTACTATGTCTTCGCCGCCACGGTGATCGTGGGCGCAGGCAATGCGGTGAACCTCACCGACGGGCTGGACGGCCTTGCCACCATGCCGGTGGTGATCGCGGCGGGCGCCTTCATGCTGATTGCCTATCTGGTGGGCCGGGTCGATTACTCGGCCTATCTCGGCATCCCCTACGTGATGCCGGCGGGGGAACTGGCGATCCTGTGTGCCGGGATCATGGGGGCGGGGCTCGCCTTCCTCTGGTTTAACGCACCGCCAGCTGCCGTGTTCATGGGCGATACCGGCTCACTGGCTCTTGGTGGCGCGCTCGGAGCGATCGCGGTCGCGACCCATCACGAGATCGTGCTGGCGATCGTCGGCGGGCTGTTCGTGCTGGAGGCGGCGAGCGTCATCATCCAGGTGTTCTGGTTCAAGCGGACCGGGCGGCGGGTGTTCCGCATGGCCCCGATCCACCATCACTTCGAACAGCTGGGCTGGAAGGAATCGACCGTCGTGATCCGCTTCTGGATCATTTCCATCGTCCTTGCCGTGATCGGCCTTGCCACGTTGAAGCTGCGGTGATCCGGGCGGACATCTTCAAGGGCAAGTCCTACGTTGTGCTGGGCCTCGCGCGTACCGGGCTGGCCGTGTGCGAGAGCCTGCTGGCGAGCGGGGCGAAGGTCACTGCCTGGGACCGGCGGCAGGAGCCGCGCAATGCGCTGGCGGGCCGGGCCGAGATCGCCGACCCGCTGGAGATCGACCTCAGCGGCTTCGACGGCATCGTCGTGTCGCCCGGCGTACCGCTCAACACCCATCCGCTGAACGTCAGGGCGCAAGAGGCGGGCGTGCCGATCATCGGCGATATCGAGCTGTTCGCGATGGCGCGGCCCGAACTGCCTGAACATTGCGTGATTGGCATTACCGGCACCAACGGCAAGTCGACCACCACCGCGCTGGTCCATCACCTGCTCGATTCCGCCGGCATCCCCTCGCGCATGGGCGGCAATATCGGCCTGCCCGTCCTCGCGCAGGAGCCGCTCACGCCCAATGACAAGGGCCCCGGCGTCTATGTGCTGGAGTTGTCGAGCTATCAGATCGACCTGACCGTTTCGCTCGCCTGCGATGCGACCGCGCTGACCAATATCACCCCCGACCATCTCGACCGGTACAAGGGCTTCACCGAATATGCCTTTGCCAAGGCGCGGCTGTTCGCGCTGCAGGAGAAGGACCAGTTTGCGGTGTTCGGAAATGCCGATGCGCCGACCCGCGCGATTCACGAGGCCGAGCTGATTCGCCGCCAGCAGGGCAAGGTGCGGGTCGCCGACACCGGTTTCTGGGCGCAGTATCAGGCCGGTTGGCCGAGCCTGCAGGGGCCGCACAATTTGCAGAACGCGGCCATTGCCGCTGCGCTGGCCGCGCAGATGGGCCTGACGCGCGAGCAGATCTTGGCGGGCCTTGCCAGTTTTGGCGGGCTGCCGCACCGGATGGAGCGGGTGGCGACCTGTCGCGACATCCTCTTCATTAACGACAGCAAGGCGACCAATCCCGACGCGACCGCGCCCGCGCTGGCAGCCTTCCCGCCTGCGCCGGAAAAGCGCATCCACTGGATCTGCGGCGGGTTGCCCAAGTCGGACGGCCTGGGCGAATGCGAGGTGCATTTCGGCAATATCGCGGCGGCCTACACGATTGGCGAGGCGGGCGGCTTCTTCGCCGAACTGCTCGAACCGCACATGCCCGTCGCGCGCTGCGAAATGCTATCGGAGGCCGTGCGCCGCGCGGTCAGCAATGCGAAGCCGGGCGATGTCGTGTTGTTGAGCCCGGCCTGTGCCAGCTTCGACCAGTTCCGCGATTACGAACTGCGTGGCGAGGCCTTCCGCAAGCTGGTGATCGAGCTCGGTTGTGACGGCGGCAAAGCGCCGCATGTGACAGGGTGAGTGGGGCAGACATGACCACGGCTCCCTCGATCACCAGGCGGCCCTATATTCCGGGGAATGGGACGGGCAGCGGGCAGGTGCCCGGCCTGCGTCCCGACCGGCGGCGCGAATTGCTGTTGTGGTGGCGTGAGATCGACCGCGTGTTGCTGCTGCTGGTGGCGGTGCTGGCGCTGTGCGGCGTGATCGCCGTCGGGCTTGCCTCGCCTGCCAGCGCGCGGCGCCTCTCGACCGACAGTGTGCAATTGAGCGACTGGCACTTTTTCGAGCTGCATCTGGGCTGGCTGTTCGTCGGCACTTGGGTGCTGCTCGGCACCTCCTTGCTGTCGCTGGAAAAGGCGCGGCGCATCGGCATCCTGCTGACAGGGGCGATGCTGTTCGCGCTGGTGCTGGTGCCGCTGATTGGGGTGGAGCGCAATGGCGCGGTGCGCTGGCTGTGGATCGGCTCGACCGTGCAGCCGTCCGAATTCCTCAAGCCCGCCTTTGCCATTACGCTGGCGTGGATCCTCTCGTGGAAGCAGCGCGATCCCAGCCTGCCGGTGATCGGGGTCAGCTCGGCGCTGCTCGGCGTGATCGTCGCGCTGCTGATGCTCCAGCCCAATCTGGGCGAGGCGATCCTGTTCGCCGGGTGCTGGTTCGTGCTGGTGCTGCTGGCGGGGCTGCCGTTCAAGCGGATCGGTATCATCGTCGGTGGCGGTGTGGCGCTGATCGGGCTCGCCTATGCCTTGTACGACAATGCCCGCAACCGCATCGACAGCTTCTTCGGCGGGGGCACGGCCTATGACCATGTCGACCTCGCGCGGCGCACGCTGATGGGCGGCGGGTGGACCGGCAAAGGCCCGTGGCTGGGGACCGAGAAGATGCGCCTGCCCGAAGCGCATACCGACTACATCCTGTCGGTCATGGGCGAGGAGCTGGGCCTGCTGGTCCTCGGGCTGCTGGTGCTGCTCTACCTCGCCATCGTGCTGCGCGTGGCGGTGCGGCTGCTCAATGAGGAGCGGCTGTTCATCGTCCTGTCGGCCAGCGGGCTGATCGCGCTGTTCGGCGGGCAGGCCTTCATCAACATCCTCGTCAACCTGCAGCTGTTCCCGAGCAAGGGGATGACGCTGCCGATGATCAGCTATGGCGGGTCGTCGCTGATCGCGCAGTGCTTTACCATCGGCCTGCTGCTGGCGATCACCCGTCGCAACCCCTACCTTGCCCGTGACGCCTATGACTTTGGCGGTACGCAGATGGGGAAGGGCAGATCATGAGCGGTGTTTCGCGCCATTACGTGCTGGCAGCTGGTGGGACCGGCGGGCACCTGACGCCGGCCTTCGCGCTGGCGCAGGAGCTGGAGCGGCGCGGTCATCATCTGGCGCTGATCACGGACGAGCGCGGCGCGGCGATCCCCGGCAAGCCCGATTTCCTGCCCGCCCATGTCATCCCGGCGGGGCGGTTCGGCAAGAACCCGCTCAAATGGCCTGCCGCCATCGGCAAGGTCATGGAGGGGCGCGCCATGGCGAAGCGCCTGTTCGACAATTTCGCGCCCAGCGCGGTGATCGGCTTTGGCGGCTATCCGGCGCTGCCCGCGCTGCTGGCAGCGAGCGGGGCGAAGATCCCGACCGTGATCCACGAGCAGAACGCGGTGCTGGGCCGGGTCAACCGCCTGCTGGCGGGCCGGGTCGATGCCATTGCCACCTCCTACCCCGAGGTCGCTCGCTTCAAGCCCAAGTGGTTCGACAAGACGCATCTGGTCGGCAATCCCGTCCGCGCCGAGGTGCTGACGCTGCGCGAGGAGCCGTTCCCCGCCTTTACCGAGGACGGGCTGTTCCGCGTACTCATTACCGGCGGCAGCCAGGGCGCGCGCGTCCTGTCGCATGTCGTGCCCGATGGCCTGTCGATGCTCCAGCCCGCGCTTCGCAGCCGGTTGCAGGTCACGCAGCAATGCCGCCCCGAGGATCTGGAGGCGGTCCGCCACCGCTATTCGAGCCACGACATTCCTGCTGAGCTGGGCACCTATTTCGAGGATATGCAGGCGCGCCTCGCCGACGCGCATCTGTTTATCGGGCGCGCGGGGGCCTCGACCATTGCCGAGCTGACCGCCGTGGGCCGCCCGGCGATCCTGATCCCGCTGCCGATCGCGACCGACGACCACCAGGCCGCCAATGCCCGCGAAATGGCCAAGAGCGGCGGCGCGCGGATGATCCGCGAGACGGGCTTTTCGGCGAAGGAACTGGCCAAGCAGATTCAGGCCATGGCGCAGCATCCCGAAACGCTCGCCAATGCGGCCCATGCGGCGTGGAATTGCGGACGCCCCAAGGCCGCGAGCGATCTGGCCGACCTGATCGAGAGCTTCGGTGCGGCCCCGATTCAGGATGTGATCCGGGTGAAGCCCTCGCATTCGGCTTCCGCGCAGGGTGCTGCCGCGACCGGTGCAGCTAAGGAACGGGCCGAATGACCGCTCCAGCCGCAGGCGTCCCCACCGATATCGGCACGATCCATTTCGTCGGCATTGGCGGGATTGGCATGTCGGGCATTGCCGAGGTGATGTGCAATCTGGGCTACACGGTGCAGGGCTCCGACATCGCCGAGGGCGCCGGGGTTGAGCGGCTGCGCGCGCGCGGTATCGAGGTCTTTATCGGCCACGACGCGGACAATCTGGGCGATGCGGCGGTGGTGGTCACCTCCACCGCAGTGAAGCGTACCAATCCCGAGGTCGCCGCTGCGCTCGAACGGCGCATCCCGGTCGTCCGCCGCGCGGAGATGCTCGCAGAGCTGATGCGGCTCAAACGCTCGGTCGCGGTGGCGGGTACGCATGGCAAGACCACCACCACCAGCATGGTCGCCGCATTGCTCGATGCGGGCGGGGTCGATCCTACCGTCATCAACGGCGGGATCATCGAAAGCTATGGCTCGAATGCGCGGCTGGGCGCGAGCGACTGGATGGTGGTCGAGGCGGATGAGAGCGACGGCAGCTTCCTGCGGCTCGACGGGACCATCGCGGTCGTCACCAATATCGACCCCGAACATCTCGACCATTATGGCGACTTCGACGCGGTGAAGGCGGCCTTCGTTCAGTTCATCGAAAACGTGCCCTTCTATGGTCTGGCGGTGCTGTGTCTCGACCATCCCGAAGTGCAGAACGTGATCGCCCGCGTACGCGACCGGCGGGTGCTGACCTATGGCCTCTCGCCGCATGCCGACCTGACGGCCGAGAGCATTGCCAGTGACGGCGCAACATCGCGCTTCGATGCCGTGCTGCGCGACCGCGACGGGGGCGAACGACGGATCGAGAATATCCGGCTCCCCATGCCCGGACGGCACAATGTCCAGAACGCGCTCGCCGCGATTGGCGTCGCGGTCGAGCTGGGCTGTTCTGACGCAATGATCCGCGAAGGCTTCGCCCGCTTTTCGGGTGTGCGGCGGCGGTTCACGCAGGTCGGCGAAGTGCTCGGCGCGAAGGTGATCGACGATTACGCCCACCACCCGGTGGAAATCCGCGCGGTGCTGAGCGCGGCGCGCGATGCTGCCGATGGCCGGGTTATCGCGGTGGTGCAGCCGCATCGCTACACACGCCTGCGTGACCTGCTGACCGAGTTCCAGTCGGCGTTTTCCGATGCCGACATCGTCTTTGCCGCGCCGGTCTATCCGGCGGGCGAGGAGCCCATCGAGGGTGTCAATTCTGCCGCACTGGTCGCGGGGATGAAGGCGCGCGGCCACCGCCATGCGGGAACGGTCGAGGGGCAGGATGACCTTGCCCGGCAACTCGCTGCCATCGTGGCCAAGGGCGATATCGTCGTGTGCCTGGGCGCGGGCGACATCACCAAATGGGCGGCGGGCCTTGCGCCTGCGATCGAAGCAGCGGGGGTGCGGGTCTGATGCCGAACCAGCCGGGCGATTTCGACCTTCTCCAATATGTTCCGGGCGCGGAAGAGGAACCGGGGATGGCGCAGGCCGTGCCGCAGGATGTGCGCGGCAAGCTGACCCGCGATGCGCCGCTCGACAAGCTGGTCTGGTTCAAGAGCGGCGGCCCGGCGGACTGGCTGTTCGAACCTGCTGACCGCGACGATCTGGTGCGGTTCATCTCCTCGCTGGAGGAGGGGACGCCGGTCATGGCGCTGGGGCTGGGCTCCAACCTCATTATCCGTGATGGCGGTGTGCCGGGCGTGGTCGTGCGGCTGGGCAAGGCCTTCGCGACCGTGGAGGTTAGGCGTGACAACATCATCGAATGCGGCGGCGGCGCACCGGGTATCCTGGTGGCCTCCGCCGCGCGCGATGCCGGCATTGCGGGCCTCGAATTCCTGCGCGGTATCCCCGGAACCGTGGGCGGCTTCGTCAAGATGAACGGCGGCGCCTATGGCCGCGAGGTGGCCGACATCCTCGTCGATTGCGACATCGTGCTGCCGGGCGGCGACTGCGTGAACGTGCCCGTTTCCGATCTTGGCTATACCTATCGCCATTCCAACCTGCCCGATGATGCGATCGTGGTGTCGGCGCGCTTTGCCGGAACGCCGGGCGATCCCAAGGAGATCGGCGCGGAAATGGACCGGATCGCCGAGCAGCGCGAGCAATCGCAGCCGCTCAGGACCAAGACTGGGGGGTCGACCTTCAAGAACCCCTCCTTCGATGCCAATGCCGCGAAGGCTTGGCAGCTGGTTGACGAGGCCGGGTGCCGGGGCCTCGCCATGGGCGGCGCACAGGTGAGCGAGAAACATGCCAATTTCCTCGTCAATACCGGCAATGCGACCAGCGCCGATATCGAGGGGCTGGGCGAAGAGGTGCGCCGCCGCGTGGCGGAAAAGACCGGTGTGATGCTCGAATGGGAAATCAAGCGGGTGGGAAGGCCGTGAGTCTGCCGGAGAATATCCATATCCTTGTCCTGATGGGCGGCTGGGCGAATGAGCGCGAAGTCTCGCTCATGTCCGGCACGGGCGTTGCCGACGCGCTCGAAAGCCGGGGCCACCGCGTCACCCGGCTCGACATGGGCCGCGACGTGGCGGCGAAGATCGTCGAGGCCGCGCCCGATGTCGTTTTCAACGCGCTGCATGGCGTGCCGGGCGAAGATGGGACGGTGCAGGGCATGCTCGACCTGATGGGCGTTCCCTATACGCATTCGGGCCTCGCGACCTCGGTCGTCGCCATCGACAAGGAGCTGACCAAGCAGGCGCTCGTCCCGCATGGCGTGCCGATGCCGGGCGGGCGGATCGTCCGCTCCGAAGAATTGTACGAGCGCGACCCGCTGCCGCGCCCCTATGTGCTCAAGCCCGTGAACGAGGGCAGCTCGGTCGGCGTCGCGATCGTCACCGACCAGAGCGACTTCGGCAATCCGATCCGGCGCGACGCCAAGGGGCCGTGGCAGGAGTTTCCCTCGTTGCTGGCCGAGCCCTATATTCGCGGGCGTGAGCTGACCACGGCGGTGATGGCGGGGCCGGAGGGTCCACGCGCGCTGCTTGTCACCGAACTGGTGCCCAAGTCCGGCTTCTACGATTTCGAGGCGAAATATACCGACGGCATGACCGAGCATGTCTGCCCCGCGCAGATCCCCGAGGACATCGCGCGGCTGTGCTGTGAGTACGCCCTCAAGGCGCACCGGCTGCTTGGCTGCCGGGGTGTTTCGCGGTCGGACTTCCGCTGGGACGATGAGCGGGGCGAGGACGGGCTGTTCCTGCTTGAAACCAATACCCAGCCGGGAATGACCCCACTCAGCCTCGTCCCCGAACAGGCCAAGCAATGCGGGATCAGCTATCCCGAACTGTGTGAAATGGTGGTCGAGGAGGCGCTGCGCTTCTTTGCCGACAAGGAAGGGGCGGCCTGATGGCGCAGACGATCCGCCGCAAATCCTCCACCGGTGTGCGTCGGCAGGCGCGCGCGGCCGGGCGCAAGGGCAAGGTGAAGAAGGCACAGGCCGGCGGTAATGCGCTGGCCGGGTGGGTTCGCGCGCGGCTGCCCTTTACCGATGAGCAATTGCACCGCGCCTTTACCGCGCTGATCCTGGCAGCGGCGGCGGCCTTTGCGCTGTTCCTCGCGCATATCTCGGGCGTGACGGCGGTCGTGGGCGAGCGGCTGGCGCGCTTTGCCGGGGATGCCGGTTACGAAGTGCACTGGGTCGAGGTGCGCGGGACCGAGCGGATGAACGAGATGCGCGTCTATGAGCGCGCGCTGGGCCAGCGCGACCGGGCCATGCCGCTGGTCGATCTGGAGGAATTGCGGGACTCGCTGCTCGAACTGTCGTGGGTCGCCGATGCGCGCGTTTCGCGTCAGCTGCCCGACGGGCTCGTGATCGATATCGTCGAGCGGGTGCCGCATGCCGTATTGCAGAAGGCCGATGGCCTCGCGCTGATCGATGCCGAGGGCGTCGCGCTCGAACCGATTTCGCGCGCCGATGCCGAGGGTATGTTGCTGATCGAGGGGATGGGCGCGCAAGGGCAGGTCGCCGCGCTCGATATGCTGCTCGACGCCGCACCGGCGCTGCGCCCGCAGGTCGCCGCTGCCGAATGGGTCGGCAACCGGCGCTGGAACCTGACCTTTGCCACCGACCAGCGGCTGGCCCTGCCCGAGGGGCCCGACCAGGCCGCCGCCGCGCTGGTCAGCTTCGCGCAGGCCGATGGCGTCCACCGCCTGCTGGGCGGCGAGGTCGTGTCGTTCGACATGCGGAACCCGCCGCGCATGTATCTGCGCGTGCCGGGGCGGGCCGACCGCGAACTGCCCGCCAGCACGTCTGCCGGGGAGGACACCTGATGGCCGCGAATGCACGTCACATCCGTCTGATCGGGGCGGTCAATATCGGCTCGTTCCGGATCTCGGCGCTGATCGCCGGGATCGACGAGAGTGGCGAGATCGAGGTTCTCGGCAGCGGCCACCGCGCCGCCAAGGGGATCAAGCGCGGCTATGTCACCGACATGGCCGCAGCCACCCATGCCGTGCGCGACGCGATCGAACGCGCCGAAAAGATGGCGGGCATGGTCGTCAATTCGGTGTGGATCGGCTGCTCGGGCGCGGGCCTCGCCAGCGTCGTCACCCCGGTCGAGATCGAGATCGGCGGTCGCCGGATCGAGGACGAGGATATCGAGCAATTGCTGCAGGCTGCGCGCGGCGCGCTGGCGGCCGACGGGCGGACCATGCTGCATGCCCAGCCGGGCTGCTATGTACTCGACGGGGCCGAGGGGGTGATCAACCCGCGCGGCCTGCATGCGGACCGGCTCGGGGTCGAGGTCCACCAGGTGCTGGCTGAAGGCGCGCCGATGCGGAACCTGACCGAGACGGTGCAGAACGCCCATTGCGATGTCGACGGCGTGGTCGCCGCGCCGCTGGCGGCGGGCTATGCCTGCCTCACGCCCGAAGAGCGCGAACTGGGCGTCGCGCTGGTCGAGATGGGCGGGGCGGTCACTAATGTCGCGGTGTTTGCGGGCGGCATGCTGGCGGGGCTGACCTCGATCCAGCGCGGTTCCGACGACATCACCAATGCGGTGGCCTCCGCGCTGGGCATCCGGGTGCTGGAGGCCGAGCGGATCAAATGCGTCTCGGGCTCGGCCATGGCGAGCCCGGTCAACAATCGCGAGATGGTCCGCATTGCCGGGGCGAGCGAGGCCAGCGATACGGCGGTGGCGCGCGGCGCGGACGATAGCGGGCAGGTGCCGCGGTCCGAACTGGTGGCGATCATCGGGGCGGAGCTGGAGCCGCTGATGGACGACATCACCCGCGCGCTGAAGGATATGGGCTTCGTGCCGGGGCGGGGCGGACGGGCGCGGCCCGTGGTGCTGACCGGCGGCGGGGCGGAACTGCCGGGGCTGGCCGATTACGCGCAGGGTGTGCTCGGCATGCCGGTGCGGATCGGCAAGGCAGCCCCCTTGCGCGGCCTGCCCGATCCGCATTCGGTGCCCGGTTTCTCGACGCTGACGGGTCTGGTGCTCTACGCGCTCGACGATCCCGTCGACATCCGCGCCATCGGTTCGCGCTTCACCATGACGACGCGCAGTTCGGGCTTTGCCTCGCTGGAAAATCTCTGGCGGGCGATGAAGGCCTATTTTTGAGATGAACGGTGCAGGAATCGCGCTTGTGGATAGACTTTAACGCCCAATTCACGCGCCACGGCGCTTTATGGCACAAGTCTGACCAGAATCCGCCAAAACCGCACCGCAGGAGTGCAAGACCATGAGCATCAATATCGGACCTCCCTCGGTTGACGAACTGCGTCCCCGCATCACTGTGATCGGTGTCGGCGGCGCGGGCGGCAACGCCATCGCCAACATGATCGAGTCGGAGATTGACGGCGTCGACTTCATTGTCGCCAATACCGATGCCCAGGCGCTCAACAATGCGGTGGCCGAACATCGCATCCAGCTCGGGCCGGATATTACCGCCGGGCTGGGCGCAGGTTCGCGGCCCGAGGTCGGGCGTGCGGCGGCGGAAGAGACCGAGGCCGAGATCGAGCGCGCGCTGGAAGGCGTGAACATGGTCTTCATCGCGGCCGGCATGGGCGGCGGTACGGGCACCGGCGCCGCGCCGGTGATCGCCGAGGTCGCGCGTAAGAAGGGCATCCTGACCGTCGGCGTCGTGACCAAGCCGTTCCTGTTCGAAGGGTCGCGCCGGATGCGCGCCGCCGAGGCCGGGATCGACGAGCTGCAGAAGCATGTCGATACGCTGATCGTCATTCCCAACCAGAACCTGTTTCTGGTGGCCAAGGCCGAGACGACCTTCAAGGAAGCCTTCCAGCTCGCCGACGAAGTGCTGCAGCAGGGCGTCCGCTCGATCACCGACCTGATGGTGATGCCGGGCCTGATCAATCTCGACTTTGCCGACGTTCGCTCGGTGATGAACGAGATGGGCAAGGCGATGATGGGCACTGGCGAGGGCGAGGGCGAGAACCGCGCGCTCGAGGCCGCCGAACGCGCCATCGCCAATCCGCTGCTCGACGGCGTGTCGATGCAGGGCGCCAAGGGCGTGATCATCTCGATCATCGGTGGCGAGGACATGAAGCTGCTCGAAGTGGACGAGGCCGCGAACCACATTCGCGAGCTGGTCGATCCCGAAGCGAACATCATCTGGGGCTCGGCCTTCAACCCGAACCTCAACGGCAAGCTGCGCGTGTCGGTGGTCGCCACCGGCATCGAACAGAGCGCCGAGCAGATGCAGGCCGCCAGCCGTCCGATCGATCTGGGCGCCGCGCGTGGACCCAAGAAGCCGGTCCTGCCGCTGGCTGCGAGTGAGCCGGAAGCGGCGCCCGCGCCTGCCGCCCCCGAACCGGAGGCTGCGGTCGAGGAAAGCTCGCTGCCCGAGCCCGCTGATGACACCACATTCGGTGCGGCTGGCGATGACGGGTTCGGCGGAGAGGACGACACGCTCGACGATCTCGACGCGTTCGACGACGATGACGACGACATGCTCGACCTTACCGAGGCTGACGAAACGCTTGAATTGGGCGACTCCGAGCTTGCCGGGTCTGGCATGCCCGAAGTCTCCAATGACGACGGCGACGACGATTTCGCTGCTGGCGATGGTGCCGGCGACGGCGAAGGCGGGAACAGCGGCGACGAATTGCTGCTCGACGCCACGCGGCTCGCCGATGCCGGGGAGCCAGTCGAGCCTGCCGGTGATGACGGCGGGATCTTCGGCGGCGGTACGTCCGGCGGCGGTGCATCCGGCGGCGGCGAAGCCGGGGCAAGCGGCGGCGCTGCGGCACCCGAACCGTCCACCTCCGGCAGCACTCTGTTCGAGCGCATGGCCAACCTTTCGCGCAATGCTGGCGAAGGGAGCAAGTCCGCCGAGGATGAGGACGAGGATGACGATGATGGCGGCGCGATCCGCATTCCGCGCTTCCTTGGCCGCCAGAACAATCAGTAAGAGCATTTGCCAACCCGCTATTCCGGCGCGGTTCATGGCGGCGGGAGCAAGGGGCGGCGATGGTTCGCCGATATCCTGACATCAGCCCCGGGGCGCTGGCTTTGGGCCTTGCCGTTCTGCCGCTGTCGCCGGCTGTGCAACCGGTGCCGCTCGCCGCGCAGGCGGTGGTCCAGCCTGCGCCCGATCCGGCAGCGGCCGATTTGCGGGTGGCGCTGCAACAGCTCGCCAGCAATCCCGAAGACCTGTCGGCCTTGCTGACGGCGGGTTACGCAACGCTGGATCTGGGCGATGTCGATGCCGCCGAAGGGTTCTTTGCCCGCGCGCAGGACGTCGCCCCGGAGGATCCCGCCGTGACCATCGGGTTGGCGCTGGTGTCCTTGCGCCGTGAAGATGCGGTTACCGCGCTAAACCGGTTTGCCCAGGCGGAGGCGGCGGGCGGCAATCTCGCCCCGTGGGCGGGGGAGCGCGGTCTGGCCTATGACCTCGTCGGGGCCAGCGACCGGGCACAGGCGCTCTACAAGCGGGCGCTGTCACGAGAGGACGATCCTGAAATCGTCCGGCGGCTGGCGCTCAGCCATGCGATCAGCGGCGACGGTGAGGCGTCGGAGGAGGCGTTGCTGCCGTTGTTGCAGAGCCGCGACGCCGCCGCCTTCCGGACCCGCGCCTTCGTGCTGGCGATCCTCGGGCGCGATGAGGAGGCGGTATCGATCGCCCGGACCATGCTGCCCGAGCGGGTGGCGAACCGCTTGGTGCCCTATCTGCTCAATATGCCCCGGCTGACTCCGGCACAGCAGGCGGCGGCGGCCAATCTCGGCGTGTTTCCGGATACCCGGCGCATGGGGCGCGACGACCCGGCGCTGGCAGCCGCCGCGCGGGCAGAGCCCCTTCAGCCGCGCGCGCGGACGCGACCACAGCAGCCCGGATCGCGGCTGGTCCCGCAGGGCGAAGCGCTGGGGCAACGCCCGGCAGTTGAACGGCCAATTGATCGGGCGAATGACCCGCTGGCACCGCCGCCCGTTGCAGCCAGGCCGGAGCCGGAACCCGCGCCCGCGCCTGCGCCCGCCGCCACGTCGGCGCGGCCCAGCTTCGCCGATGCGTTTGAAGTCTACGGTCCCGCCGACACCCCTGCGACCGCGGCAGCGCCAGCAAGATCGGCACCTGCGCCTGCCGCCAGGCCGGAGCCAGTCCGGCCTGCACATCCGGCGCGCTATTGGGTGCAGCTGGGCATCGGGCGCAACCTATCCGCTTTTCCCTTCGACTGGCGCAAGCGGGTGCGCGCGGCGGACGGGCTGCTCGATGATATGGAGCCCTATCGCGGTCCCGCGAGAGGCACTAACAGGCTGCTGACAGGCCCCTTCGAAAGTGCTGAAAAAGCGCAGGAAATGGTCTCCATTCTGAAAGCTGCCGGGGTCGATGCCCTGCGCTATCGCAGCGCCGAGGGCGAAGAGATCGTGCCGCTCGACTAGGCGCCGGGGCCGGGCGAGCCACTGCGCCTCTGTCCCCGGCCTGTCCGGGGCTTTCCCACAAGCTGCCAACAGGCTTGTTAAGTTTTGCCCCGCTGTGTCGGGCCCTCACATTGCGCCCCCGCAGCCGCCGGGCGCATGGGGGCAATGCGTAACAACGCAAAGGACGGAAAAGAATGATGGATACCGGGCGCGAGCCGGTCGAGGTCGCAGAAGATGCCGCTCCCATGGAAATGCTGCTCGCCTTGTTTTCAGCCCATGGCTGGGCCTGCGAGACGATCAGCGAGGACGAATTAAGTGGCGAGATTCCAGGTAGTTGGACGACATATCAGTTGCGCGCCATCTGGCGGCGCGAGGACCAGGTGCTGCAATTGCTGTGCCTGCCCGAAGTGCGCGTGGCCGATGACAAGAAGCGCGCCGCTTACGAGCTGATGGCGATGGTCAACGAGCAGATGTGGCTCGGGCATTTCGACATCTGGTCGCAGGGCGGGGTGCTGCTCTATCGCCACGGCCTGCTGGTCGGTGACGACGGCATGCTGAGCCTGTCGGTCGCGCAGATGGCGGTCGAGAGCGCGGTCAGCGAATGCGACCGCTTCTACCCGGCCTTCCAGTTCGTGCTGTGGGGCGACAAGTCCCCGCGCGAGGCGCTGTCGGCCGCTTTGGTGGATGCGGCGGGCGAAGCCTGATAGCGCTCAGGCCGCGCGTCTGTACCCCGCGTGGTCACGGCCGGAAGCGAAAAACCGTCAGTTCCAGGAGCGAGGACGAGGGACATGCAGGCATATTCAAGGACGAGGGACGCCGAAGTGGCGGTTTTTCGCTCGGCCCCCAGTGGGGTTCGGCTCTGCGGGTTGCTGACATTGTCTTCGGGCTCGAAAGAGCCCCACTCTGTCTTCGCCCTCAGTCCTCGTCAGCAACCCGCAGGAGCCAAACCGTGGCTCACGCGGGGTATAGACGCGCGGCCTAACCCATGACCGACGCAAAATTCGAATCGATGCTCGTGGTGGGCTGCGGCAATATGGCCGGGGCGATGATCGAGGGCTGGCTGGCGGCTGGCGTCGACCCCACACGCTTCACGCTGGTCGATCCGGCGCGCGCCGAGGGACCGCGCGGCCTGCCGATCCAGAAAGAACTGCCGGAATCCGGTGCATTCGATGCGGTTCTGCTGGCCTTCAAGCCGCAGCAACTGGCCGAGGCCGCGCCTGCCATCGCGCCGCTGGCCGGGCCGGGTACCACGGTGTTCTCGCTGCTCGCAGGTGTGGAACTGGCCACACTCGCCGCGCGCTTCCCCAATGCGGGCGCGCTGGTGCGGGTCATGCCCAACCTCGCCGTGGCGCTGGGCAAGGCCCCGGTGGCGCTGGCGCAGCAGGGGCTCGACGTGGCGGCCTGCGAGGCGGCGCTGGCACTGTTCGCGCCGCTCGGCACGCCCGAATGGATCGGCGAGGACGCGTTTGACCTCGTCACCGCACTGGCGGGCAGCGGCCCGGCCTTCGTCTATCGCTTCATCGATGCGCTGGGGACGGGGGCGACCCGGCTCGGGCTCGACGAGACGCAGGCCCGCGCGCTGGCGCTGGCCATGGTCGAGGGGGCAGCGGCGCTGGCCGCCGGGTCCGAGCACTCACCCGGCGCACTGGCCGACATGGTAGCGAGCAAGGGCGGCACCACGCGCGCCGGGCTCGACGTGCTCGACGAGGGGGAGGCGCTGACCGGCCTCGTCACCTATTGTTTGCGCGCCGCGCGCGACCGCAGCGCCGAAATGGCCCGTGAAACAAGGTCGTAGGCCGGTTTTTTGGTTAATGTATCGAAATGTATCAGAACCCGGTTTTGCTTGAAAACAAGGGGGGAAACCACGATATTGCGCCTATCCGGCCCGCTTTGTGAGGCCGACAAAGGAGTTTTGGAGACAATGGCAAACTGGAACGACAACCGCACCCGGCAGGGTTTCGGAGTGTCGCCGAGCCAGACGGGCGATGTCGCTGGCCGCACCTCTTTCGATGCGGGCCTGCGTAAGCACATGCTCTCGATCTACAATTACATGGCCTCGGGCGTGCTGCTCACCGGGCTCGTCGCGCTGCTGACGGCGCGTTCGGGTCTGGCGATCCAGTTCGCGCAGGGCCCGCTGATGTGGCTGGTGGCGCTGTCGCCGCTCGCTATCGTATTCGCGATGAGCTTCGGGCGGGACAAGTTCTCGACCACGACGCTGCAGGCGATGTTCTGGGGCTTCGCGGTGCTGATGGGCCTGTCGCTCTCGACGATCTTCCTGATCTATACCGGCTCCTCGATCGCGGCGACCTTCTTCGCGACCGCCGGTGCCTTCGCGGGGCTGAGCCTGTTCGGCTACACCACGCAGAAGGACCTGTCGGGCATGGGCAGCTTCCTGATCATGGGCGTGATCGGCCTGATCATCGCCAGTGTGATCAACATGTTCCTCGCTTCCAGCGGGTTGGCATGGGCGATCAGCTTCCTCGGCGTGCTGATCTTCGCGGGCCTGACGGCCTACGATACGCAGCGTCTGAAGCATGAATACCTGGCCATCAACCAGGCCAAGGTGACCAATCCCGCCGTCGCCGCTGCCTATCCGATGGGCAAGTTGCAGATCATGGGCGCGCTGAGCCTGTATCTGGACTTCATCAACATGTTCCTGTTCCTGCTGCGCTTCATGGGCGCGGCGCGGGACTAACCTTCCTCCGTATTGCCCCTTGGTCCGATAGGATCGGGGGTAGACGGTTCAGCAGATACGATGCCCGGAGTGCACCGCCGCGCTCCGGGCATTTTCTTTGTCATTTCCGCCAGCTAGGCAAATGATCATAATCGATTCAGGTGAGCGTGGTATGATCGCCTAAGGACAGAGGATCGCACGTACCGCCATGCTGAAAATTCACTGGAAACCTGTTGCGGCAAGTCTTGGCCTGGCGGTTGTCGCCGGCTGCACGCCGCCGCCACCCCCGCCGCCACCGCCTCCCCCACCGCCGCCGGTCGTCAAGGCAGAGCCGACGCCTTACCGTCCGGTGCCGCCTGCCGGGGCGGCCTATGCGATGGATCTGCCGCCGGTGGCCGCTGACGGGACCCGGCTCAGTGTCAATCACGGCCTCGATGAGATCGAGACCATCTGGCACTTCCGCTCGGGCTGGAATGTCGCCGCGCTCAACTGCATGGATCCCTCGGACGCGGTGATTACCGAGGGCTATGGCCAGTTCCTGAAGACGTTCCGCCGCGAACTGTCTTCCGCCAATACCGAAATGGATCGCCGGTTCCGCCAGCAGGCGGATGACCGACGCGCGGCGATTGCGCTGCGCGAAGTGCATTCGACGCAGGTCTATAATTACTTCACGCTGCCGGCTGTGCGCGGCGATTTCTGCAATATCTCGCGGCTGATCGCCCAGCAGTTCATGTCGGCCCCCCCCGCCGATCTGTCGAGTTATGCGGCGGTCAACCTGCAGCTCTACGAAAACGCCTTCGGCAATTTCTTCCGCGAATACGAACGCTACCAGCAATTGTCGGCCGATTGGGATCGTCGTTATGGCGCCATGTACGGCCACTCGCAGCCGGGCTGGGTCGCGGTTCATGGCGGGCGTGCGCGCAACGCGGGTGACAGCACCATTCTCGGTCCGCAGGAACCGGTCGTAGCAGGCGTCGTCACCGACCCGGAAAGCGGCGTGCAGGTCCCCATCGTGCCCGCGCCGGAGACGGCCGTGTCGACCCCGGTGGTCCAGCCGCTCGCCAATGAGGCGCCGTAAAACGGGGGCTGATGCGGGACCCTGCGCGATTGCTGTCATTTTCGCTTTGACGCGGGCGGCGGGTTCGCTAATAGGCGCCCCTTCGCGACGCAGACCCCACGCGGGGTTCGTATCGCGGGCAAGACTGGAACGGGGCCGTAGCTCAGTTGGGAGAGCGCGTCGTTCGCAATGACGAGGTCAGCGGTTCGATCCCGCTCGGCTCCACCAGTTTGTTTGCGTACGCCCATCCGGGCGCACCGTCCTCGGTGCTATTCCCTTCGTCCTGACGGACTACGGGGCACCTGCGGGCGGCCGTTCGGCCTTGCGGTTCGCTTGTCGCGAACCCAAGCTGGGGCTAATGGATTTTTACCCGCGCAGGCTCGGCCCGAAGG
>CAYOSE010000023.1:0-30757 GCA_964406535.1 uncultured Sphingomonadaceae bacterium | reverse complement strand
CGGCGGGCCCGGACCCGGACTCAGCGTGCCGGCGGCGCGGGACTGGTCGCCAAAGGCGTGGCGGCCGACGACGATGGGATCGGGCCAGCCCGGCACCAGACGCGGGACATTGTCGATCACGATCGGTTCGCGGAAGACCACACCGCCCAGGATGTTGCGGATCGTGCCGTTGGGCGAACGCCACATGCTCTTGAGATCGAATTCCTCGACGCGCGCCTCGTCGGGGGTGATGGTCGCGCACTTCACGCCCACGCCATACGTCTTGATGGCATTGGCGGCATCGACGGTGATCTGGTCGTCGGTCTCGTCGCGCTTCTCGATCGAGAGGTCGTAATATTTCAGGTCGACATCGAGGTAGGGCAGGATCAGCCGTTCACGAATCCACTGCCAGATGATCTTGGTCATCTCGTCGCCGTCGATTTCGACAATGGGGTTTACGACCTTGATCTTCGCCATGTTCGTTCCTGTGTCCTGCAATTGCTCGGAATATATATGCGGCGGGCTTTAGCAGCGCTGGCCAGACACGCAAGAGAGGCACGGCAATTCGGGCGGCCAGCGCGCAAATCGGCGCATTTGCCGCCCTTTTTTGGCCGAACTGGCGCCCGAACGCCGTAACTACGCCGTCAAAAGGCTTCGGCAGGCATGTCCATCATGCTGGCCTTGCCGCTGGCGATGGCCATGTACTGGGCGGCGACGGGCGGCAGCAACCGCTCGAAGAAGAACCGCGCGGTGACCAGTTTGGCCTCGTAGAAGGCCTTGTCATCTGTGCCTTCGGCCAGCTTGGCGGCGGCCAGCTTGGCGGCCTTGGCAAAGCAATAGCCCATCGCGACGAAGCCCAGCAGCCGCAGGTAATCGGTCGCGGCGGCGGCGGCCTCTTCCGGGTCTTTCAGGCCCTTCTGCGCGATATGGCCGGTCGACAATTGCAGCGCGCCAAAGGCCTGCTGCAATCCGCCCACCAGCTTGCCGATCGCCGGGTCGGCGATATTGGCCTCGATGAAGTTCGAGACGGGATGGAAGAAGCTCCGCAGGTTGCGGCCCATCCGGGCGGGCAGCTTGCGGCCCACCAGGTCGAGCGCCTGAATGCCGTTCGTGCCCTCGTAGATTTGGGCGATCCGCGCGTCGCGGGCGAACTGCTCGACCCCGGTTTCCTGGATATAGCCATGGCCGCCATGCACCTGAATGGCGATATTGGCGCTCTCATGGCCGAGGTCGGTGAACAGCGCCTTCACTACCGGCGTCATCAGCGCGACAAAGTCGGCGGCGCGCTCGCGCGCTTCGGGCTCTTTCGCGGCGTGTTCGGCATCGAGCGCGCGGCTGACCCAGGTGCAGATCGCGCGGCAGCCCTCGTTATAGGCGCGCATCGTCATCAACATACGGCGCACATCGGGATGGACGATAATAGGGTCGGCGGGGCCGTCAGGGTTCTTCACGCCCAACAGCGAGCGACCCTGCAAGCGGTCCTTCGCGTACCAGACCGCCGACTGATAGGCGACCTCGCCAATGCCGAGACCCTGCATGCCCACCGCCACGCGTTCCGCGTTCATCATCGCGAACATTGCCGCGAGCCCCTTGTGGGGTTCACCGACGATCCAGCCCTTGGCCTCTTCGAAGCTCATCTGGCAGGTGGCGCTGCCCTTGAGGCCCATCTTGTGCTCGATGGCGGTGGCGGTGACATTGTTGAAGTCGCCGAGCGAGCCGTCATCCTTGGGCAGGAACTTGGGCACCAGGAACAGCGAGATGCCCTTCACGCCCTTGGGCGCATCGGGCAGGCGCGCCAGCACCAGATGGATGATGTTCTCGGTCAGGTCGTGATTGCCGGCGGTGATGAAGATCTTGTTGCCGCTGACCAGATAGCTGCCGTCGTCCTGCGGCACCGCCTTGGTCCGCAGCATGCCCAGATCGGTGCCGCAATGCGGCTCGGTCAGGCACATCGTCCCGGCCCACTCGCCATTGGCCATGCGCGGCAGGTAGAAGTTCTTCAGGTCCTCGCTGGCATAGGCATCGATGGCGACCATGCCGCCATTGGTCAGCCCCGGATAGAGACCGAAGGAGAGATTGGCCGAACAGCTCATTTCCTCGACCATCTTGGCCAGCGAATGCGGCGCGCCTTGCCCGCCATACTCGGCTTTCACGCCAAGCCCGGCCCAGCCGCTTTCGCAGAACGCCTTGTAGGCTTCGGGAAATCCGTCGGGGGTGCGGACGACGCCGTTTTCCATGCGGCAGCCCTGCTGGTCGCCCGGCCAGTTGAGCGGCAGCAGGATGTCGCGGCAGAACTTGTTCGCCTCCTCAAGGATCGCGGCGGACGTTTCCGCGTCGAAATCCTCGAACCCTTCGAGATTGCCGAACCCATCGTCGGCGTGCAGCTCTTCGAGAACGAAGCGCATGTCACGGATCGGAGCTTCATAGACCTGCATGTTTCTCTCCCGCCCGGCATCTGCTGGCCGGGCCTTTCATCAATTCATCAGTTGCGTAGGGGCTTGCCGGTTTCCAGCATGTGCTCGACCCGGGCCTGGGTTTGCGGATTGCGGACGAGCCGCACGAAGCTGTCGCGTTCGAGGGCAAGCAGGTCGTCCTCGGTCACGCTCTGCGTCATGTCGGTATCGCCGCCGGTCAGGACATTCGCCAGCTCGCCGGCGACCACCGCGTCATATTCGGTGGCCTTGCCCTGCTTGACGAAGTCGTCGACCGCCAGCTTCAGCGCCGCGCGGCCGGTTTCGCCCGGCAGGGTGAATTCGGGTTTCGCGGGCGGGGTGTAGCCGTCGACCATGGCCAGCGCGCGCTGCTTGGCATCGTACAGCAGGCGGTCGCGGTTCATGGTGATCCCGTCGTCGGGGCGCAGGAAGCCCAGTTCCTTCGCATTGGCGGCGGATCGTGAGGTGGTCGCGGTCGAGACGATCTCGAAGACCTTGGACACGGCCGGCATCGGCCCCTCGGGCAGCGCCGGGTTGGCGAGCCAGCGACCCAGCATCTCGCCGCAGCCGCCCCAGCCGGGGATCAGCCCGACGCCCGTTTCGACGAGCCCGATATAGGTTTCGGCATGGGCCTGGATCGCATCGGCATTGAGCGCGACCTCGCAGCCGCCGCCAACCGCCATGCCCGCAGGCGCGGCAACGACGGGGAAGGGCGCGTATTTGAGCGCCTTGAAGGCGTCCTGCCCGCCCTTGACCAGCTTGTCGATCTCGCTCCAGGCGGCGATGTTCATCGCGAAGATCGCCTGCCCCAGATTGGCGCCGACCGAGAAAGCCCCTCCTTCATTGTAGATGACGAGTGCCTTGAACTTCTCGGCGACGATCGGGATCGCCTGTCCGATCAGCTTCATGACGTCGCCGTCAAGCGCGTTCATCTTGCCGGTGAATTCGAGCGCGGCCACGCCGTCACCCACATCCCACAGCGCAGCAGAGGCATTCTTGATGATCGGCTGCGCGGACAGCTTGATGTCGGAGAGATGCTCGACGCCGGCGGCGCGCGGGATATCGTGATAGGCGCCATCGGTGCCGAGATATTGCTGCTTGCCGCCCTCGATCCGGTAGAACGTGCCGTCACCGACGGTCTTGAGCAGTTCGGGGACGGGCAGCCCCTCGGCCTCCAGCCGGGCGCGCAGCTTGGCCGCGCCGATCCGGTCGATCATCTCGAACGGACCCATCTTCCAGTTATAGCCGAGCTTCATCGCGTCATCGACGCCCAGGATGGTGGCGGTCGCCTCGGGCACGATGCTGGCTGAATAAGAGAGGGTGGGGCCCAGGATCGCCCAGGCATAGTCGCCGACCTTGCCGGGCGTCTCGATCAGCGCACCAAGGTCGCCCTTGGCCGCCGCGCCGCCAACCGGGGCAGGGCGGGCTGCGGGATGATACTCGCCCGTTGCGAGGTCGATCGCCTCCATCTGCTTTTTCCCGCCCTCGCGGTTCATGCGATAGAAGCCACCCTTGCCCTTGCGACCAGTATAGCCCTCGGCGATCATCTTATCGATCAGCGGCTCGCTGCGGGCGATGGCCTGATAGGGGTCGTTCTTGGCCAGCGTGCTGGTCAGGCTGCTCTGCAGGTGGGGCATCAGGTCGATACCGATCAGGTCGACCAGCCCGAAAATGCCGGTTCGCGGCACGCCCATGGGCTTGCCGCCGATGGCATCGGCTTCCTCGATGCTGACGCCCATGTCGAAGGCGGAGTTGATCGCCACCTGCATCCAGAAGGTGCCGATGCGGTTGGCGATGAAGCCGGGCGAATCCTCGGCATCGACGGGCACCTTGCCGAGCTTGCGGTCGACGAAGTCAGTCACGCTGGCGACGGTTTCAGGATCGCTTTCGGGACCGGCCACAATCTCGATCAGCCGCATATAGCGCGGCGGATTGAAGAAGTGGGTGATCAGGAAGTCCTTGCGGAATGCGTCAGAGCGGCCCTCTACCAGCTGCTCCAGCGGGATGGTCGACGTGTTCGAGCTGACCGCCGTGCCGGGTTTGCGGACTTTTTCCAGCTTGGCGTAGAGGTTCTGCTTCAGGTCGAGCCGTTCGATGATGACCTCGACCACCCAGTCGCATTCGGCGACCTTGCCCAGATGGTCGTCGATATTGCCGGTCTCGACCAGCTTGGCGGCTGACTTGGTCATGAAGGCGGCAGGTTCGGTCTTGAGCAGTTTCTCGACCGCCCCGCGCGCCACGGCATCGCGATCATCCTCGTCGCGCACGATGTCGAGCAGCAGCACGGGTACCCCGGCATTGGCGACCTGTGCCGCGATGCCTGCGCCCATGGTGCCCGCGCCGATAACGCAGACTTTACGGATATTGGTGTCGCTCATTTATGCAGCCTCCAGAATGGTCGCTATGCCCTGACCGCCGCCAATGCATTGTGTGGCCAGCGCATAGCGCTTGCCCTCGCGCTTCAGCAGGCTGGCAGCCTTGCCCGTGATGCGCGCGCCGGTTGCGCCGAGGGGGTGGCCGATGGCGATGGCACCGCCATCGAGATTGACCTTCTCCTCGGGGATCGCGAGGTCGGCGATACAGGCTAGCGACTGACTGGAAAAGGCCTCGTTGAGTTCGATAATATCGATGTCACCGATGGTCAGGCCGGCGCGGGAGAGAGCCTTCTTTGTCGCCTCGACCGGGCCGATGCCCATGATCTCCGGCGCGCAGCCGGAAATCGCCATGCTCTTTACCCTGGCGAGCACGGTGAGGCCGTTCTTCGCGGCATATTCCGCGCTGGTGACCAGCACGGCAGCGGCGCCATCGGTCAGCGGGGAAGCCGTGCCTGCGGTGACCGTGCCGTCAGCGGCGAAAGCGGGCTTAAGGGCGGCCAGCGCGTCCAGCGTGGTCTCGGGGCGGGGCGTGCCGTCATGCTCGACCACATCGCCGGATTTCGTGGTGAACGGCACGATCTCGTCAGCAAAATGGCCATCCGCAATCGCGGCGGCGGTCTTCTGCTGGCTGGCCAGCGCGAAGGCTTCCTGCGCCGCGCGCGAAATCTCGTATTTGCGGGCCACGTTCTCGGCCGTCTCGCCCATCGACATGTAGGCGGCACTGGTCCGGGCGAGGGCGGGGTTGGGCATCGGGTTGAAGCCGGTCATCGGTACGCGGCTCATCGACTCGACGCCCGCGCAGATAAAGGCCTCTCCGGCCCCGGCGAGGATCTGCCCGGCGGCATAATGGATCGCGCTCATCGAAGAGCCGCAAAAGCGGTTGAGCGTCATCCCGCCCACGCTCAGCGGCAAGTCGGCCAGCAATGCGACGAGGCGACCGATATTGAAGCCCTGTTCGCCCTCGGGGAAGGCGCAGCCCATCACGAGGTCCTCGATATCGTCCGGCTTCACGCCCGTGCGCTCGATCAAACCGCGCACGGTGTTGGCGGCGAGATCATCGGCGCGCGCCCTGGCCAGCGCCCCGCGCATGGCCGGATGAAAGGGCGAGCGGACATAGCCCGCAATCACGACATCCTGCATGTGACAGATTCCTTTCCCTGCCGCGTCCGGATTGCGTTAATGTGATTCCGTTTACGCTGGCGCATTCCCAATAAGTATGTTAATTAACGTATACGTCAACCAGCGAATGTCAAGTTCGCGCAGTGCGGCAAATGCACGGGGACTCGGGAAAGGATAGACAGATGTTCGAGGCGGGCTGTGAACCCCATTCGGCAGACCTCACACGCATCCTCGATGCGGATGGTGGCCTGCGCGAGCGATTGTTGACCGAGCCGTTCGAACGGGCGGTGTCGCAATTCCCCGAGCGCATCGCGATCGACTTCTATGGGCGTGAATGGAGCTATGGCGAGCTGGGTGCGCTGGTCGACCATGTCGCGCGCGGGCTGCAGGATGCCGGCCTTGCGCCGGGGGACCGGTTTGGCCTGTGCCTGCCCAATACGCCCTATTCGGTGATCCTGTATGAAGCTGTGCTGCGTGCGGGCGGCGTGGTGGTGAACATCAACCCGCTCTATTCGCCCAGCGAGATCGCCTTCCTGATTGCGGACTCTGGCGCGAAGATGGTCGCCACGGTCGATATCGAGGACATCCATGGCAAGGTCGCCGAAGGCGTGGCCGACTGCGCTGTCGAGCATCTGGTCCTGTGCCCTATGGCTGAGGTGCTGCCGTTGTGGAAGTCGCTTGGCTTGCAGCTGTTCCGGCGCGGTGCGCTGGCGAAGCGGCGCAGGGATGTCGACTATCTCGATTACCGCGAGCTGGCGCGCATCACCGGTGCCCCGCGCGAGGTCGCGCTGAACCCGCGCGACGTGGCGGTGCTGCAATATACGGGCGGGACGACCGGCCGGCCCAAGGGCGCGATGCTCACCCATGCCAGCCTTGCCGCGAACAGCGCGCAGATGCTGATCCATCTGGGCGAGGAGCGCGACTGCCCCGAGCGGACGCTGGGGGTGCTGCCGCTGTTCCACGTTTTCGGGCTGACCTGCGTCCTGAACTTCAGCATCGAGACCGCTGCCGAGATCGTCTTGCTGCCGCGGTTCGAAATGGACGAGGTGCTGGCGGCGATCAAACGCAAGCCGCCGACGCAATTCTTTGCCGTGCCCACGATCTACAACGCCATCGGCGCACTGCCCGACAGCAAGGCGCCCGACATGTCGGACGTCCGCGCCAGCATTTCCGGCGGGGCGCCGCTGCCGCTCGATGTGCGTCTGGCCTATGAGGAGAAGACCGGCTCGCACGTGTCGGAGGGTTACGGCCTGACCGAAGCTTCGCCGATCATCACCTGCAACCCGCTGAACGGCACCGGCCCGGTCAAGACCAATTCCTGCGGGCCCGCCTTCCCGCACACGATCATCGAGCTGCGCGATCCGGAAACCGGCGCGCTGGTCGAGGCAGGGCCGGGCCATCGCGGCGAAATCTGCGCGCGCGGCCCGCAATTGATGAAGGGCTACTGGAACCGGCCCGATGCCGACGAACGGGTGTTCTTCGAAGGGGCCCTCAGGACCGGCGACATCGGTTACCTCGATGAGGACGGCTATTTGTTCATCGTCGACCGGATCAAGGACCTGATCCTGTGCGGTGGCTACAACGTCTATCCGCGGGTGATCGAGGACGCTGCCTATGAGCATCCCGCCGTGCGCGAGGCGGTCGCTATCGGCATACCCGACGACTATCGCGGCGAAGCCCCAAAGCTGTTTGTAGCCTTGCATGTCGGTTCGTACCTGGACGAGAAGGAACTCGACACTTTCCTCAAACAGCGGCTCAATCCCATCGAAATGCCCGACGCCTACGAATTTCGCGACGAATTGCCCAAAACGCTGGTAGGCAAGCTGTCCAAGAAGGATCTGGTCGACGAAGAACGCGCCAGGCGTGAAGGCCGGAACGGGCACGAAGAGGCCCATCATGGAGAGGCAGCCTGACCATGACAGGGGGTAGGGCTATGTCCGTGAATGCCGTCGAATCTGATAGCGGGATCGCCTCAGCCGCACACGGGAGCGATCTGAAATCGATCGCGGAAGCGTCCGAGGCGCTCGGCGTGACCCAGCGGACCTTGCGTTTCTACGAGGACAAGGGGCTGATCGCGCCGCACCGGATCGGCGGCATGCGCGTCTATTCGCACCGCGAGATGGGCCGGATGCAGCTGATCCTGCGCGGCAAGCGGCTGGGCTTCTCGATTCGCGAGATCGCCAAGTTCCTGGAACTTTACGATACCGACTCCGACCCGGAGCGGCAGGAGCAGAACAAGCACCTGCTGCGGCTGACCCGCGAGCGGCTGGCCGAACTGCGTCAGCAGCGCGCCGCGATCGAGGAAACGATCGCCGAACTGGAACAGATCGAAGAGCAGTCGAGCCAGATGATCGAACCGCGGTGAGCGCCGGGGAGGAGCCGGGCGCATTCCGGTTTCAGCGTCGGATTTCGGGGGATTTCAGGAAAGGCCGCGAATGGTGGGCGTACCAAGGATTGAACTTGGGACCCCTACGATGTCAACATAGTGCTCTACCACTGAGCTATACGCCCGCACCATTCGGCAGGCGGGCCATCTAGCGCCGGGTTCGCCCGCTTTCAAGCACTTTGGCGATGACTTTTTCCTGCGCCGGTGGAGGGGCGGTTCTTGGTCCGCCGATTACACTAGACCGTGGCCAGCGCCGCCTCGTCGAACATGCGTTCAATTTCCAGCACCAGATCCTTCAGGTGGAACGGCTTGGACAGCATCTTGGCATGCGGCGCGGCGCGGTTGGCGCGCAGGCTGACGGCGGCAAAGCCGGTGATGAACATCACCTTCGTCTGCGGGGAGAGCTCGCTGCAGCGCTGGGCCAGCTCGATCCCGTCCATTTCCGGCATCACGATATCGGACAGCAGCAGATCGAAACGTTCGGTCTGGATGAAGGGCACCGCTTCGGCGCCATTGGCGACCGCGACCACCGAATAGCCGGCATTCTCCAGCGCGCGTTCCAGATAGGCCCGCATCGCCTGGTCGTCTTCTGCAAGCAAAATCCGCATGAGTTTCTTGCCCCGTTTTTCGATCTGCCCACGACCCTATGCGAAGTCCGGGGACGAATCCTGCCAGGAATTGTTGGTGACCTGCTTTGACACAGGACCTATAGCTATTTTTCATTCGTATCATGCATGAATCCGACTCCCCCCGCCGCAAGACCGCGCCCGAGCATTTCGGGGCGATACCGGGTTTGCCGGGGGAGCCTGCACTGGTGCTCGAACATGGCGATCATGCGGCGATGCCGGTCCTGATCGCCGTGCCGCATGCCGGGCGTCGCTATGCCCCGGCATTGCTCGAGGCCATGCGGATGCCGGAGGAGGCGAGCCTGCGGCTGGAGGACCGGCATGTCGACCTCGTGGGGCAGTCACTGGCCCGCGCGACCGGGGCCGGGCTGCTGGTGGCGCAGGCGCCGCGTGCGCTGATCGACCTCAACCGCTCGCCCGACGACATGGACTGGGACATGGTGGCCGACCGTGCGCCGGATGAGGCCTTTTCGCGGGTACTGCCCGGACGGCGCGCACGCGGCGGGCTGGGGCTGGTCCCGCGCCGCCTGTCGGGCATGGGCGAATTATGGCGGACCCGCATGGCCGGCGACGAGCTGGAGGCGCGCGTCGAGCAGGTCCACCGGCCCTATCACACGACGCTGGCATCCACGCTCGAGACCATTCGCGACCGCTGGGGGGTGGCGCTGCTGGTTGACCTGCACTCGATGCCGCCGATCGGCCCCAAGCGCGGGGGCATGCGTGCGCCCGATTTCGTCATCGGCGACCGCTTCGGCGCATCGTGCGACGTGACGCTGAGTCGCACCGCGCTGGAAACCTTCTACGAGCTGGGCGAGATGGCCGCGCACAACCGACCCTATGCCGGCGGCTATGTGCTCGACCGCCATGCCGCCACGCGGCGCAATATCCACGCCATGCAGATCGAGGTGTGCCGGACGACCTATCTCGACCGGCAGCTGCGCGAGCCGGGCGCAGGCGTCGCGCGGGTGGCGGCGATCCTGGCCGCGGTGGTCCGCCGGGTGTCGGAGGAATTGCTGGGCCGTGCGCCGCGACTCAGCGAGGCCGCTGAATAACGCGCAGGAACGGCGCCGACGACGACCGCTGGCCCCGCGCACAAGGCCATAAAAAAGCCACCTCGCGCACGGGGCACGAGGTGGCCAAGGTTCAGGGAGGAAGTGCATTCACATGCACTTATCCAATCGGGCCATGAGGGGAGCGCCGACCAGACCTCTTGAATGTGGGCAAAAAGCCACAAAAATTCAAGTTCGAATTTGTCGCATATTGTCGCCAGCCCGGTTCAGCCGGACGCGCCGGACTGGCGATAAGTCGCTAGATGAGGGCTGTTACCTAGCCCGCCACCCCTCAGCCCGCGACCCCTTAGCCTGCGACGGGCGCGTCGGCGGCACGGGCGGGCTGGGCCACCGGACCTTTGCCCTGCGCCTGCTGCCGCCCGAAGATGTCACGCATCAGTTCCAGTGAGAACATGTGCGCGTAGATCAGCGCCAGCAGGCCGCTTTCCGTCCACTTGCGGAGCTGGTCGCCGCGAACCTGCTTCAGCTTGTCCTGATTGATCATCTTGAAGCCGCGATAGATGTAGGGCTGGTCGGGATTGTCCGACCGCTGGATCGCGACCTCGCCGTCCATCAGCAGGTCGGCCTTGGTAATTTCTTGCATGAACGCCTGGGTGCGGTTGCCCGCTTCTTCGAACCGTTCGCAGAACTTGAGCAGGTTCTGGGTGTGCTCGGTCGGCTTCTGTTCGCCGTCGAACAGCGCGTGGCCGTCCTCGAACTCGCCAACGAGGCCCGACTTCGGGTCGATGCACAGCGACAGATTGTCCGATTGCGGGTCGAGCCGGGCAAGCAGGAACGGATAGCGCCGGACATAGGCCGGGATATAGGGCGTGCCGATAGCGGTGCCGTCCTCCTCGAAGAAGACGTTGACGCCATCGTTGAGGCCCATCAGCGCCAGCGGCACCGAGTTCTCGCCGCCCGAAAACACGATCGGGTAGTAACGCTGGGCGGAAACGAATTCCTCGGCCGTCAGCGGAATGGCGTGTTGCTTGGCGACCCACGGGGCCTTGTCGACCTGGCGCGATTTCCAGCTGGTATGCTCGCGGCTGTTGAGCGGAACGAGTTCCTCGTAAAAAATGGGCAATGCAGATTGCGGCGCGCTGGCCATGCGATCTCTCCGAAGGTTACGGGTCAGACATGCCGGCGCGACGCCCGAGGGGCACTGCGCCGAGGTTGAGCGCGGCCTTACTGGCTGGCCCCCGCTGGCGCAAGCGGCACGAGTTTGCCGGGGTTGAGCAGGCCGGCGGGGTCGAGCGCCTGCTTGACCTGCCGCATCAGCGCCAGCTGCACCGGATCGCCCAGCCGGGCCAGCTCGTCGCGCTTGAGCTGGCCGATGCCGTGCTCGGCACTGATCGAGCCATGCCATTGCTTGACCAGGTCGTGGACGAAGGCGCTGACCGCCTTGGCTTCGCCAGCCTCCCACGTCTCGCGGGACATGCCCTCGGGAGCGAGCACGTGATAGTGCACGTTGCCATCGCCCAGATGCCCGAAGGCAATGGCGCGCGTCCCGGGGAAGCGCGCTTCGATCAGCGGCATCGTCTCGGCCACGAAGTCGGCCATGGCCTCGACCGGCACGGAGATGTCGTGCTGCATCGCTGGTCCCAGCGCGCGCTCGGCGGGTGCGATCTCGTCACGCAGCAACCAGAACGCTTCCGCCTGCGTTTCGTTGGCGGCGATCGTGGCATCCTCGATCAGTCCGTCCTCGAACGCACTTTCGAGCAGGCCCTGCGCGAGGTCAGGCAGCGCACTGGCCCTGGGGGCGTCCGCGCTCAGTTCGATCAGCGCATGCCATTCGTGCTCACCTGCCAGCGGCGAGCGCGCACCGGGCGTGTGGGCGAGCACGGCCTCCAGACTGTGCCGGGGCATGACCTCGAACCCTTCGAGCGCGTCACCGACCGCCTTTTGCGTGTGGACCAGCAACTTGCGGGCGTCGCGGATGTCGCCGAGCCCGGCCCACAGCACGGCGCGCTCGGCCAGAGCGGGCAGCAGCCGCAGCGTCGCGCCGGTGACGATCCCCAGCGTTCCTTCCGACCCGATCAGCAATTGCTTGAGGTCGAAGCCGCGATTGTCCTTCTTGAGCGGCACCAGCGCGTCGAACACGCTGCCATCGGCCAGCACGGCCTCGATCCCCAGCACCTGCGCGCGCATCGAGCCATGGCGCAGCACCTGTGTGCCGCCGGCATTGGTCGAGATCAACCCGCCAATCGTTGCAGAGCCCTTGCCGCCCAGCGTCAGCGGAAAGCGCAGCCCCTCGGCCTCGGCCGCCTCGTGCAGCGTTTGCAGGATCACGCCCGCCTCGCAGACCACCTGCATCGCCTCTCTATCGAGCTGGCGAATGGCATTCATCCGGCGCAGCGACAGGATCACGGCTGTGCCGCTGTCATCGGGCGTCGCGCCGCCCGACATGCCGCTATTGCCGCCCTGCGGGACGATGGGGACGCCATGCGCCGCGCACAGTTTGACCAGTCCGCTGACCTCGGTCGTGCTGGCGGGGGAGGCCAGCGCCAGCGCCTTGCCGGTGAAGCGTCCGCGCCAGTCGGTCAGCCAGGGGGTGACCAGTTCGGGATCGCTGGTCAGGCCGCGCGGTCCCAGCAACGCGCGCGCCTGTTCGAGAAATGCAACCTCTGCAGTCATGTTGTGCCCATGCCAAACGCGCAGGCGGCTTGCAAAGCCCAATCGGGCAATTAAGCCCTCATTCAAGCGCAGCTTCTCATGGAGGCATCCGACCGGCTACGCATGGGAGCGCAAGGCCAGGTCCTACGGTGGACATGAAACGCCTTATTCTATCCCTTGCCCTGCTGTCCGGCACGGCCCTGTTGATCGGGGCCGGTCATGCGCGCCTTGCCGCGCAGGATACCGGCGCGTCCGATGGCGTTGTGGCCGGGCAATTCGCGCCTGACCAGCGCTTTGGCGCGGGGCCGGCACCGGAATTGCGCGCATTGCTCGATGCGGTGCGCGCGCCGCAGCAGCATCAGGTGCGGATCGAGCGCCGTGTGATCATCCGAATCTCGCCGGCAGCCCCGGCCCGGCGCCTCCAGCCTTTGCCCGAGGATACGAGCGCGACCAGCGCGCCGACCTATCGCGAAGTGCCCTATGAACAGGACTGCATCGTGATCGAGGCGATTGAGGGTGCACGGCCTGCCGGGGGCAACCGGCTGCTGTTATATATGGCGAACCGCGATGTCCTGACGGCCCGGCTGGAGGCGTCCTGTGCCGCCAGCGCTTTCTACCAGGGCTTCTATGTGGAGCGGGGCGAGGATGGCCGCGTCTGCATCGCGCGCGACCGGCTGCTGTCGCGCGCCGGGGCCAGCTGCATGATCGAAAGCCTCGGCCAGCTGACAGCGGTCGAGGATTGATCGCAGGGCAACACATCGCTGCCATCCGTCGCTAGCAAACACCGCTTCGCTTGACTTTTCATCCGTAAACCGCTTAGCGCGCCGCTCGATGAGGCGGATGTTTTTCCGCCCGTTTGATGCCTCGCGCGTTGCGGGGCCAACGATCCGGACATTGCGACCTGCTTATGAAGTTTGCCGATCTCGGCCTGTCTGACGAATTGCTGCAAGCCGTGGAAGCGGCTGGCTATACCGAGCCCACGCCGATCCAGGCCGAGGCGATCCCCACCGTGCTGATGATGCGCGACCTGATCGGTATCGCCCAGACCGGCACTGGCAAGACCGCCAGCTTCGTGCTGCCGATGATCGACGTGCTCGCCAGCGGTCGCCGCCGGGCGCTGATGCCGCGCTCTCTGATCCTCGAGCCGACCCGCGAACTGGCCGCGCAGGTCGCCGAGAACTTCGAGAAATACGGCAAGAACCACGACCTGAAGATGGCGCTGCTGATTGGCGGCGTACAGATGGGTGAGCAGGTCAAGGCGCTTAACGATGGCGTCGACGTGCTGATCGCCACGCCGGGTCGCCTGATGGACCTGTTCGAACGCGGCAAGATCCTGCTGACCGGCTGCGAACTGCTCGTCATCGACGAGGCGGACCGCATGCTCGACATGGGCTTCATCCCCGATATCGAATTCATCTGTTCGAAGCTGCCCGAAACGCGCCAGACGCTGCTGTTCAGCGCCACGATGCCGCCGCCGATCGAGAAGCTGACGAAGCAGTTCCTCACTAATCCCAAGCGCATCGCGGTGGCCCGGGCGGCGACCACCAACGAGAACATCACCGCCTTCAAAATCCCGGTGAAGGCGCGCGAGAAGCGCGAGACGCTGCGGTGGCTGCTTCGCAACGACCTGGTCGAAACCGCGATCATCTTCTCCAACCGCAAGACCACGGTGCGCGAGCTCAACAAGAGCCTGCAGCGCCACGGCTTCGCCAGTAGCGAGATCCATGGCGACATGGACCAGTCAAGCCGCCTGGCTGAACTGGACCGCTTCAAGAAGGGTGAGGTCAACATCCTTGTCGCCTCCGACGTCGCCGCGCGCGGGCTCGACATCAAGGGTGTCAGCCACGTCTTCAACTTCGATACGCCCTGGCATCCGGACGATTACGTCCACCGCATCGGGCGCACTGGGCGGGCAGGGGCCAAGGGCCGCGCTTTCACCTTCGTCGCCGAGGATGATGCCGAGGCGATCGCCAATGTCGAGAAGCTGACCGGCGCCGAAATTCCGACCTTCGGCAAGAAGGACCTGCGGGTCGAACTGCCCAAACCGGCCGAGAAGAAAGCTCCGGAAAAGGCCGAGGCCGCCAGCGCCGCTGAAGAGGAAGCGGACGAAAAGCCGCGTCGGTCGCGCCGCAAGCGTGATGACAGCGCCGCTGAGCGTCCCCGGTCAGAGGAGCGTCCGGCGCGCAGCAGGCAGGCCCGCGACGATCGCCGCGGGGCCTCCTCACTGCGCTATGATGCGGATGATGAACCGGTTCCGGCGGGCGAGTGGAACGGTCCCAAGCCCGATTTTCTCGGGGTCGGCTTCAACTGATCGGGCCGGGCGGGATTTCGGCTCGATCACAATATTTGCATTTCTAAATCAATGGCCTGGTGGCCCTCCCGGCGCATTTGTCATACGGCTTTCACGCCTTCTTCACGCGCGCTTAATGGCGCCGTCACAATCGCACGGAACCGTCACACGGCGAATCTAATCGACCTCCACTCATTGAGAGGGAGCATCGATTCGTGGACCAGACCAAGACCCTTCCCGCCGCCTATTCCGACGGCGATCTCGACGCCAACAACTCGATTGGTCGGCACCTTAGCAACATTGTCGCCGAGCGCCTGTCGCGCCGCGCCACCATGATGGGCGGGCTCAAAGCCAGCGCGATGGCCTTTGTCGGCACCTCAATGCTGACCGCCTGCCTCGACGATAACGGGTCCGGCTCGCCGGTCGCCGCTGTCGGGGAAGAGATCACGACGACGGCGGGCACCGCCGTGCTGCTGACGGGTGCGGGCAGCTGGGTCCAGACTGGCGGCCCCGATGTGGAACTGGTCGCGGTCGATGGCGGCACCGAGTTCATTGCGCCTGCGGTTGCTGAAGAAACCGAGCTGACTTTCCAGCAGGGCAGCGCGGCCACCACGGCTGCCGCTGGCAAGGTCACCACGGTCAAGGTCGGTCCGGCCAAACTGACGTTCTCCGCCGTCGACAAGAACCTCGACGACATCGTCACCGTGCCCGCCGGTTACTCGGTCAAGGTGATGACCCGATTGGGCGATCCGATCGCGGCGGGCGTGCCTGCCTATGCCAATGACGGTACCGACAGTGATTTCGCCAACCGCATCGGCGATCACGGGGACGCGCTGTACTTCTTCGCGCTGGGCCCCAACGACAAGCGCAACGACACCTATTCCAAGCGCGGCCTGCTGGCGCAGAACCACGAGAACCTGAACGAGCAGTACCTGCACATCAACGGCCCGACCGATGCCTCCACCGGCCCGCGCCCCGAGGCCGAGGCGCGCAAGGAGATCGAGGCGCACGGGGTCAGCGTCACCGAATATGTCGATACCGGCAAGCGCGAGTGGGAATGGGTGCAGGACAGCGCCTTCAACCGCCGCATCACCCCGAATACGCAGGTCGTATTCAGCGGCCCGGTGGCGGGTTCGGACCTGCTCAAGACCGCCTATTCCCCCTCGGGCACGACCGGTCGCGGCACGATCAACAACTGTGCCAACGGCGTCAGTGGCTGGGGTACGCTGCTGACCTGCGAAGAAAACTGGGCGGGCTATTTCAACCGCAGCGGGGACGATGCCAACCGCACCGAGCGTGAGCTGACCGGCCTCAACCGCTATGGTGTGCGCCGTGATCCGGGCAATTACGCCTGGTCGACGGTCACCCCCGCCGACGCTTCGGATACCACCTTCCGCCGCTGGGATGCCCGCGCCGGCGGTACCGGCACGGCCACTGACGATTACCGCAACGAGCCGAACCAGCTGGGCTGGGTGCTGGAGATCGACCCCTACGATCCCGCCAGCACGCCGCGCAAGCGCACGGCGCTGGGCCGCATGGGCCATGAGGGTGCCTGGCTCGGCAAGCTGACACAGGGCCAGAAGGTTGCCGTCTATATGGGCGACGACGCGCGCCGCGAATATTTCTACAAGTTCGTCTCCGACGCCGCCTGGCAGTCGAGCGACGGCAATGGCGATGGCGGCCTGGCCTTCGGTGACAAGTACCTGGACGCCGGGACGCTCTATGTCGCGCAGTTCCACGCGGATGGCACGGGCACCTGGCAGCCGCTGGTTTACGGGCAGGTTCCCAACCGCCCGGCGACGGCCGACGATGCGGAATATGTCTTCGCCGATCAGGCCGATATCCTGACCCATGCGCGGCTGGCCGCTGACGCGCAGGAAGCGACCCCGATGGATCGCCCGGAGTGGACGGCCTGCAACCCGCTGACTGGCGAGATCTACCTGACGCTGACCAACAACAACGCCTCGAACCGTCCGGTGGACGACACCGATACCGTCAATCCGCGTCACTATAACGATCCGAAGGGCAGCTCGAACCAGTACGGCAACCCGAACGGCCACATCATCCGCATCCGCGAGGGAGGGGACGATCCCTCGGCGACAAGCTTCATCTGGGACATCTACCTGTTCGGCGCCGACTCCGCCGATGCCGGGGCCGATGTGAATATCAGCGAGCTGGATGCCGACAACGATTTCTCCAGCCCCGATGGCCTGTGGTTCTCGCGCGAGCACAATGTCGCGGGCAAGACCAAACCGCTGCTCTGGATCCAGACCGACGACGGTGCGATGACCGACCGGTCGAACTGCATGATGCTGGCCGCGCTGCCGGGCTTCGTCGGTGACGGCGGAGATGTGACGATCACCAATCAGGGTGAGAGTGGCACGGCGCAGCAGACCACCCACGTCGGGGCAACCGCGACGGCGGCGACGCTCAAGCGCTTCCTGACCGGACCAAAGGAATGCGAAATCACCGGCGTCGATACGACGCCGGACGGGCGCACCTTGTTCGTCGGTATCCAGCATCCGGGTGAGCGTGGCGACGCGTCGGACATCACCAGCAACTGGCCGCAGAGTCAGGACGGCAATGCTTCGGGCCGTCCGCGCTCGGCGGTGGTGGCGATCACCCGCGACGATGGCGGCGTGATCGGGCTGTAAGGCTGGATAGATTGAGGGAAACCCGGCTTGCGATTTAGCAGGCCGGGTTTTCCTTTGCGCGGCGATCAGGCCGGCTTCACGAAGCTGTCGATCACCTTCTTGGTGCTGCCGCTCTCGAAGGCGATTTCGAGCTTGTTGCCTTCCTGCCCGAGCACTTCGCCATAGCCGAACTTCTCATGGAACACGCGCGCGCCAATGGCGATGTCGGTGCGCGGCTTGGCGGCGAAGCTGGCGGCGGAGCGGGTGTTTTCGCGCACCCGCTTGGGCCGCGTCTCGTAGCCGCTGGCGAGCGCGCGTTGCCAGCCGGGGCCGCGCGATTGCGAACGTTCCGGGCGGTTGGTCGAGACATGGGCGAAGGGGTCTTCGCTCTCGCTCCAGTTGGCCTGCCATAGCGAACGCCCGCCGGTCAGCGTGGTCTCGCTGGCGATATGCTCATCGGGCAGTTCCTCGATGAAACGGCTCGGGATCGAGCTTGTCCACTGGCCGAAGATGCGCCGATTCGCCGCATGCAGGATCGTGCAGCGCCGCCGCGCGCGGGTAATCGCGACATAGGCGAGGCGGCGTTCCTCCTCCAGTGACGCGAGCCCGCCCTCGTCGATTGCGCGCTGCGAAGGGAACACGCCTTCCTCCCAGCCGGGCAGGAAGACGTGGTCGAACTCCAGCCCCTTCGCCGCATGCATGGTCATGATCGTGACCTTCTCGTCATCGTTGGCGGCATCGTTGTCCATCACCAGCGCGACGTGCTCGAGGAAGTCGGGCAGCGTCTCGTAATCTTCCATCGCGCGGGCAAGTTCGGAAAGGTTCTCGCGCCGTCCGGCGGCCTCGGGCGTACGCTCGTTGGCAAGCATGGCGTCATAGCCCGATTGTTCGAGCACGGTCCGCAGCAGCTCTGCCGGGCTAACCTCCTCGGCCAGCTCACGCCAGGCGAGAAACTGGCGCATCAGCGCGCCGATCGTGCCACGCGCACGGGGCGGCAATTCGTCGCTGTCGGCCAATTCCAGCGCGGCGGCGGCCAGCGGCAGACGAGACATGCGCGCATGGCGATGCATCGTCTCCAGCGCCTTCGCGCCGAGCCCGCGCTTGGGTTGGTTGTAGATCCGCTCGAACGCGAGGTCGTCAGCGGGCTGGGCAATGACCCGCAAATAGGCGAGCGCGTCGCGGATTTCGGCGCGCTCGTAGAAGCGGAAACCGCCCACGATCCGGTAATTGAGGCCGATCTGGATGAAGCGGTCCTCGAACTCGCGGGTCTGGTATTGCGCGCGCACCAGAATGGCCACCTGGTCGAGCGGGGCGCCCTCCCGCTCCAGCCGCTCGATCTCCTCACCCACGCGGCGCGCTTCCTCGGGCGCGTCCCACACGCCGATCACGCGGACCTTCTCGCCCGGCGGGATTTCGGTCCACAGCGTCTTGCCCAGCCGCTGGCTGTTCTCTGCGATCAGGCCCGAGGCGGCGGCCAAGATCTGCGGGGTCGAGCGATAGTTCTGTTCCAGCCGCACCACCTTGGCGCCGGGAAAGTCCTTCTCGAAGCGCAGGATGTTGGCAACCTCCGCCCCGCGCCAGGAATAGATCGACTGGTCGTCGTCACCCACGACGCAGATATTCTTGCGCTCCTGCGCCAGCAGCCGCAGCCACAAATACTGAACGGCATTGGTGTCCTGATATTCGTCCACCATGATGTACTTGAAACGCTGTTGGTACTGTTCAAGCACGTCTCGGTGCCCGCGCAGCACGTTCAGCATATGTAGCAGCAGGTCGCCGAAATCGCAGGCGTTCAGCTCCTTCAGCCGCGCCTGATAAGCGGCGTAGAGCTGCTGGCCTTTCCCTTCGGCAAAGCCTTCCGCATCCGCCGCCGACAGGTCGCCGGGATTGAGTCCGCGATTCTTCCACCGGTCGATCATCCCGGCCAGCTGGCGCGGGGGGAAACGCTTGTCGTCGATCCCGGCCTGCTGGATCAGCTGTTTCATCAGGCGCAGCTGGTCGTCAGTGTCGATGATCGTGAAGTTGGATTGCAGCCCGACCAGTTCGGCATGGCGGCGCAGCATCTTGGCGCAGATCGAGTGGAAGGTGCCGAGCCACGGCATCCCTTCCAGCGCGCCATCGGTCAGCCGGCCGACCCGCTCCTTCATCTCGCGCGCGGCCTTGTTGGTGAAGGTGACCAGCAGGATCTCGCTCGGCCAGGCGCGCCGTTCGCGCACCAGATGGGCGAGGCGATGGGTGAGGGCGGCGGTCTTGCCCGTACCCGCGCCGGCCAGCATCAGCACCGGGCCCTCGGTCGTCAGCACCGCCTCGCGCTGCGGCTCGTTCAGGCGCGCCAGCCATGCGGGCACGGACGTCGCAGGCGGGCCGCCAGAGGCGGCTTCGGAAAACAGGGAAGGGGACTGGGTCACAGGTGAACAGTTAGGGAACGAAGGCGTGGCACGCAAGCGTGGCAAGTGCGCCATGTGGGGACAGTCTGAGGAAGCGCTGGCAGCCCCGCTGCCGGGGGCGTATCCTCGGACGGGAAAGGATGAGAGATGAAGGGCTTGGGAATTTCAGTGTTGGTCGGCGTGACGGTTCTGGCCGGTTTGTCGTTGGCGGCATCGGCGCAGGATGGCGGTGCGGAGGAAAGCTCCGGCTCGGCTTACGAGGTCGCCGAGCGCGACGAGAACGGGCGCGTCACCAAGGTCACCTGGAACGGCCAGCTCTACGACATCTGCGTCGAGGACGGGCAGGATTCCTGCATCAATCCGCGCGATGCGGGGCTCGATTTCGGGGCGCGGGAACTCGAATACTGGCCCGGCAAGCCCGCCAGCCAGATCGAGGAACCACTCCCTTACGAACAGCCCCCGGTAGCGGCAGAACCGGAAGAGCCGGAGGAACCGGACGCCTTCGGTGAGGCCTTTACGGATTTCAACGAGCCCGCAGCAAAGTAAGCCGCGCAGGGCCAACGCGCCGCTCGCTCTCCACCTCCAGCGCCTTGACGTCGGCCTCCTCGTTGGCGGCGGTTTCAAGCGCGATCCATGTCGCCGGACCGATCCAGCCGAGCCGCAGCAGCCGGTCTAGCGCCACCGCGCCCGCGCCGCTGCCATAGGGCGGGTCGAGCAGGATCAGGTCGTGCGGTTCCTTCGCCGGGCCCAGCGACATCACCGAGCCTGCCGAAACGGTGCACTTTGCCTGCGCGCTCAGTGTTGCGATATTGGCGCGGATAGTTTTCACCGCCGCGCCGTCCTGCTCGACAAACAGGCAATGCCCCGCGCCGCGCGACAAAGCCTCCAGCCCGAGCGCACCCGACCCGGCGAACAGGTCGACCACCGACAGGTCATCGAACGAACCGAGGCGGCTTGCCAGCATCGAAAACAGCGTTTCGCGCGTTCGGTCTGCCGTCGGCCGGGTCGCCTCGCCTGCCGGTGCGCGCAATTGTCGCCGCCGCCATTCCCCGGCGATGATCCTCATTTGGCCCTCATTTCGGGAATTTCTTCAACGAGGAGCGCAGCCGCTCGACGTCTTCCTTACGCAGCTCGAAGACCCGCCCGCGCGGCAGGTCGGCCAGCACCACCGGGCCGTAACTGGTGCGGATCAGCCGCGAAACATCGAGCCCGAGATAGTCGAGCACCTTCCTGACCTCGCGGTTCTTGCCCTCGGTCAGCGTCAGTTCGATCCACTGGTTGCGGCCCGTCCGCCGCTCCAGATTGGCGTCGATCCGGCCATAGCGGACCCCCTCGACCGTGATGCCGTGGATCAGCTCCTCCAGTTGTTCCTGGCTGACATCGCCGAAGGCGCGGGCGCGATAGGTGCGCTCGACCCCGGTTGAGGGCAGCTCCAGCGCACGCTTGAACTCGCCGTCATTGGTCAGCAGCAGCAGACCCTCCGTGTTGAAGTCGAGCCGGCCCACCGGCATCAGCCGTGGCGAGCCTTCGGGCAAAGCATTTTTCAGCGCCGCGTAGATCGTCGGGCGGCCCTTGGGGTCGTGCTCGGTGGTGAGCAGGCCCGACGGCTTGTGGAAGGCGAACAGGCGGGTGCGTTCGGGCTTGGCGACGGGCTTCCCGTCGACGGTAACGCCGCGCAGCGAAGTGAGCAGCGTCGCGGGAGTCTCGACCGGCTTGCCGCCGATCGCGATACGGCCCTCGGCGATCATGCGCTCGACCTCGCGGCGGCTGGCGACACCGGCGCGTGCCAGCAGCTTGGCGATCCGGTCGCCATCGGGGCGTTCGGCACGCTTCTCGGTTGGTTTTGCCTGTTTGGTCATCGACAGCGCGCTTAGCCTCCGCGCGCCCAGCTTCCAAGCGGATCGAGCAGTTCAGCCGTCAGGGCTGCGGGTGCAGCGCACGCCCGACGGCGTAATCGCGCCGCGAATTGAACTCGCGCCAGCCATTGCTGGCCCGGATCAGCGACGTGTCGCAGCGCATGCAGGGCGTGCGATAGTCGATCCCGTCATGCCAGACGCGCTTCTTGCTGATCTTGTGTCCGGTAAACCTGCAAACCAGCCGCATGGGCCAACTCCGTCGTTCCAACTCGTTGCGCGACCTTCAGCTATCCCCCGTATTATGGCCTCGTCATGCCGCCCGCTGTTTGCAACTGGTTCAGGGCAGGGCAGTAACGACGAGTCAGCCGATATCGTTCGGCGTTCGAAGAGGTCACATGGCAGCGGACAAGGTTCAAGCGAGGCCGGGCTGGAAAGCGACATTCCGTGCATTTGGCCACAGGAAAACGCGCTTCATGGCCATTTTCTGCCTTCAGAACGGGCAAATACCTAACGGACCGGGAGCGAACCGATGACTGTGGAAACCGATAGCGTGGGGCGCCGCAGTCTGTGGCTGTCGGTCATGCCCTATCTGGAGAAGGAATCGCTGGCCGCTTTCTTCCTCGGCATTTCCTCCGGCTTCCCCTTCGCGATGATCGCCGCGACATTGACCACGCGGCTGGCGCAGGACGGGATCGAGAAGTCGACCATCACGGCCTTCAGCCTGGCCTTCCTGGTCTATAATCTGAAGTTCCTGTGGGCATGGATCGTCGACGGCGTTCGGCTTCCTATCCTGGGGCGAATGGGGCAGCGCGTATCGTGGATGCTGGTGATCGGCCTGCTGGTGATCGCGGCGACGGTGAACCTGGCGCTGGCCGACCCGCAGGCTGACATCATCTGGACCGCGACCTCCGCCGTGATGCTGGGCGCGGCGGGCGCGACATTCGATATCGTGATCGATGCCTACCGGATCGAGACGCTCAAGCCCTACCAGCTCGGCACCGGCTCGGGGATGAGCCAGTATGGCTGGCGCATCGGGGCGGCAGCGGCGGGTGGCCTCGCGCTGGTCGTGGCCGCGCGATATGGCTGGGAAGCGGCTTATATCGCCTGCGCCGGTTTTGCGCTGCCCGCCATGCTGACCGCGCTGGTGCTGGGCGAGCCCGCACGGCACCAGACGGTGGCATCGCGCAAGGGTCTTGCAGAGATGTACCAGTCGGTCGCGGGGCCCTTCGTCGAGTTCTTCCGCCGCAAGGGCGCCTTCATCGTCCTGCTGTTCATTCTCGTCCACAAGATCGGTGACACGCTGGCGAACCTGACCTTCCGCCTGCTGTTCGACGATCTCGGCTTCAGCAATGACGAAATCGCGATCTACGACATCGGTGTAGGGTTTTGGGCGCTGATCGTTGGCGTCTTTATCGGTGGGATTATCTATGCACGCCTCGGCCTCAAGCGCTCGGTGCTGATCGCGCTGGTGCTGATGGCGGTTTCCAACCTGTCCTTCGCGCTGCTGGCGGCAGCAGGGCACACCAATATCGGCATGGCGGCTGCTATCGGTTTCGAGAATTTCGCCAGCGGCTATGGCGGGGTGGTCGTGGTCGCCTATTTCTCGGCACTGTGCGACTTGCGCTTCACTGCCGCGCAATATGCGCTGATCTCGGCAGGGGCGAGCATTGTCGGTCGGTTCCTCACCGGGACCACGGCGGGGACCCTGATCGAGGCGATGGGCTATGTGAATTTCTACCTGCTCACGACCATCGTGGCGCTGCCGGGAATCGTCTTGTTCTGGTGGATGATGCGATCCGGGCTGGTCGATGCCGCGATGGGCACGGCGGGTGAGGTTGGCCCCGGAGATGCGCGGGACGATCCGCCGGTTTGATCGACAAGCTCTAGTCTGGCACTTCCTCGTTAGCGCGCAGCACCACGCCCGCGAGGTAGAGGGAACCGGCGATCAGGACTGTGCCCGGCTTTTCGGCCAGCGCGCGCAGGGCGGCATCGGTCGAAATGGCGGTCGCGACTTCGGCAATGCCCGCGTCCTGCGCGATGGCCGCCAGCGTTTCCGGTGCGTGGGCATCGCTGCCGGTGCTCGGGATCGCGGTCAGCGAGGCGAGTTGCGGCGCGAGCAGGCGCAAATAATTCCCCGCATCCTTGCCCGACAGCATGCCGACCACGGCATGGACCGGCCCGCCGAGCTGCGCGAGATATTGCGCCAATGCGGCGGCGGCATCGGGATTGTGTCCGCCATCGAGCAGCACCTTTGCCTGCGGGACAAGCGCGGTCAGCGGACCGGAGGACAGCCATTGCAGCCGCGCAGGCCAGCGTGCCGCGACAATCCCCTTGGCCAGCGCATCGGGCGAGATGTCGACGCGATCCTGATGGCGCAGCATGGCGACGGCAAGGGCAGCATTTTCGGCCTGATGCGCGCCGGGCAGCGTCGGCAGCGGCAGCGTCAACTCACCCAAACGGTCGCGGTAAAGAATTGAATCAGAGCTGGTTTCGGCAAACCAGTCACGGTCGCGGGCAAACAATGCTGCACCTCCCTGTGCAGCGCGATTGACGATCTCGTCAGCCATCGCGGCGGGATAATACTGCACTACCAGTGGCGATCCTGTGCGTGCGATACCGGATTTCTCGAATGCTATCCGGACCAGCGGATCGGCAGGCGCGCCATCCTCCGGCGCGAGCAGGAATTGCTCGTGATCCAGCCCTAGCGAGGCAATGCCGCATGCCGCAGGCTGTTCGAGCACATTGGTTGCATCGTAACGCCCGCCAAGCCCGACCTCGATCACGCAGGCATCGGCCGGCTCGCGGGCAAAGGCGAGGAAAGTCGCTGCCGTCGTCACCTCGAAGAAGCTGGGCGAAAGGTCCTCGCCCGCATCGAGCACTTCCCTGAGCAGCGCGGCCAGCATCTCGTCGCCGATCAGCTCGCCCGCCAGCCTGATCCGCTCGTTATAGCGCACGAGATGCGGCTTGGCCGCTACATGGACGGCCAGCCCCTGCGCCTCCAGCATGGCGCGCAGGAAGGCGCAGGTCGAGCCCTTGCCATTGGTCCCGGCGACATGAAACGCGGGCGGGATGCGCTTTTGCGGATCGCCAAGCCGCGCCAGCAGCGTGTGGATGACCTCCAGCCCGAGCCGCCCCTGCGGCAGCGACAGCGCTGCCAGCCGGTCCAGCTGCGCCTGCACCGCCGGATTGTCGGAGGTCGCGAAGTCCTTCATCGCATGGCGTCCGGCAGGGCGGGGGTGTCAGGCCGCCTTGGCGGGGCTGAGGTAACCGAGCAGCTTGGCCAGCGTTTCGCACAGATCGTGGCGCCGCACGACCATGTCGACCATGCCATGCTTGTGCAGGTACTCGGCGCGCTGGAAGCCTTCGGGCAGTTGCTCGCGGATCGTCTCCTGGATCACCCGCTGTCCGGCAAAGCCGATCAGCGCCCCCGGTTCGGCGAGGTGGACGTCACCCAGCATCGCATAGCTGGCGGTGACGCCGCCCGTGGTCGGGTCGGTCAGCACGACGATATAGGGCAGGCCGGCCTCTTTCAGTCGCCGCGTCATCACCGTGGCGCGAGGCATCTGCATGAGCGAGAGAATACCCTCCTGCATGCGCGCGCCGCCAGCGGCGGTCACGACCACGAAGCCGCATTTGTCATCCAGCGCCTTGTGCGCGGCATCGCAGAACGCCTTGCCAACGGCGAGCCCCATCGAGCCGCCCATGAAGGTGAAGTCCTGCACGCCGACCACGGCGCGCTGGCCGTCAATCGTGCCGCTGGCAGCGGTGAAGGCATCGGGGCGCGGATTGCTGTGCCTGGCCTGCTTCAGCCGGTCGGTGTAGCGCTTGGTATCCTTGAACCGGAGCGGATCGGTCGGGACGCTGGGTGCCGCCAGCACCTTGTAGCCTTCGTCCATGATCTGCTCGAGCCGCGCGTCCGCGCCGATCCGCCCATGATGGTCACAGGCCGTGCAGACATAGAGATTTTCGGCATATTCCTTGGCGAACAGCATCTGCTGACAGCGCGGGCACTTGACCCACAGATTGTCGGGGGTCTCGCGCTTGCGGACGAAGGGCAGGCGCTCGCGAACTTTGGTCAGCCAGCTCATGGCGTGACTACTCGCGCATTATGCGTGGCCTTGGCAAGCCTTGCGGTCAGCTCGCGGATGTGCGCGGGGGCGTCCGCGCGATGCTCGCCGACCAGTTCGACGAGCGCGCTGCCGACCACGACGCCATCGGCGACGCGGGCAATCGCCTCGGCCTGTTCGGGCGTGCGAACACCGAAACCGACCGCGATGGGCAGGTCGGTGTGGGATTTGATGCGGCTCACATTGGCCTCGATATCGGCGATGGCCGCGCTCTGCTTGCCGGTGATCCCGGCGACCGAGACGTAATAGAGGAAGCCCGACGAGCCATCGAGCACCTTGGGCAGACGCACATCGTCGGTGGTCGGCGTCGCGAGGCGGATAGGCGAGATACCCTTGGCGCGCAGGGCCGGACCAAGATCGGCATCCTCCTCAGGCGCGAGGTCGACACAGATCACACCATCGACTCCAGCCGCTTCGAGCGCATCGGCGAACCACTGGTCGCCGCGCCGGACCATCGGATTGGCATAGCCCATCAATACGAGCGGCACGTTAGGGTGGCGCGCGCGAAAGTCGGTTGCGATCTTGAGGACATCGGCGGTCTTAGTGCCCTTGCCGAGCGAGCGCAGATTGGCGGCCTGGATCGCGGGGCCATCGGCCATCGGATCGGTGAAGGGCATGCCCAGCTCGATCACATCGGCGCCGCCCTCGACCAGCGCGTTGAGATTGGCCGCAGTGTCTCCGTCGCCGGCGGTGATGAAGCAGACGAGCGCGGGATGCGGCTTGGCGAAGGCGGAGGAGAGGCGGGTCAATTCGGTCATCTATACTCGCGAAATCCTACAGGATGGAACACATGGAACACTGTCCTGAGGGCGAAAACTTTTCCGCCGTGCCAGGCACATTTCTCTCGATTCCCATAGGTTTGAAGCAGCGTTCATGCTTGTCGCCTGCCAAAGTGGCAAGAATGTAGGACAGGGCTGCCGCGATCCGTGCGGGGCATTACATCTCCACTCCCAGTGCCTCGGCGACGGTGAAGATGTCCTTGTCGCCGCGTCCGCACAGATTGGCGCAGATGATCGCGTCCTTCGGCATGGTCGGCGCGACCTTGACGATGGCGGCGATGGCATGGCTCGGCTCGAGTGCGGGGATGATCCCCTCGGTACGGCACAGCAGCTGGAAGGCGTCGAGCGCCTCTGTATCGGTGACGGCGGTATAGTCGACCCGGCCCGTTTCCTTCAGCCAGCTATGCTCCGGGCCGATGCCCGGATAATCGAGACCCGCCGAGATCGAATGCGCCTCGGCGATCTGGCCGTCCTCGTCCTGCAGCAGATAGGTCTTGTTGCCGTGGAGGATGCCCGGGAAACCGCCCGCGAGGCTCGCCGCGTGCTGTTTATCGAGGCCATGTCCCGCCGCCTCGACGCCGAGCATCTTCACCTCCGGATCGTCAAGGAAGGGGTGGAACAGGCCGATCGCGTTCGACCCGCCGCCGATCGCCGCGACCAGCAGATCGGGCAGGCGGCCAGTGCGGCTAAGCATCTGCTCGCGCGCCTCCTTGCCGATCACGCTCTGGAAGTCGCGCACCAGCTCCGGATAGGGATGCGGACCCGCCGCCGTGCCGATGATGTAGAACGTGTCATGGACGTTCGCGACCCAGTCGCGCAGCGCCTCGTTCATGGCGTCCTTCAGCGTCGCCGCGCCGCTAGTGACGGGGACGACCTCGGCCCCGAGCAGCTTCATGCGGAACACGTTGGGCGCCTGCCGCGAAACGTCGGTCGCGCCCATGAAGATGGTGCAGGGCAGGCCGAAGCGCGCGCAGACCGTGGCCGTGGCAACGCCGTGCTGGCCTGCGCCGGTCTCGGCAATGATGCGGGTCTTGCCCATCCGCATGGCGAGCAGGATCTGGCCGATGCAATTGTTGATCTTGTGCGCGCCGGTATGGTTCAGCTCGTCGCGCTTGAACCAGATTTGCGCGCCGCCCAATTCCTCGGTCAGGCGCGGCGCGAAATAGAGCGGGCTGGGCCGCCCGACGTAATGCTCCAGCAGGTCCTCGAACTCTTCGGTGAATTTCGGGTCTGCCTTGGCCGCGCGATAGTGCTTCTCCAGATCGAGGATCAGCGGCATCAGCGTTTCGGCGACATAGCGTCCGCCGAACTGGCCGAAATGCCCGTTATCGTCGGGTTGGTTCTTGAAGGTGTTGGGTTTTGCTTCGGTCATATTTTTGCCTCGCGCGCCGCTTTGCAGAACGCGCGTATCTTGTCGATATCCTTCACGCCCGGCGCGCTCTCGACGCCCGAGGACGTGTCGACCAGCGGAGCGCCCGTCAGGCGGATCGCCTCACCAACATTTTCAGGCGTCAGCCCGCCCGCCAGACCCCACGCCGCCTTGTGGTCGAACCCGGCCAGCAGCGACCAGTCGAGCGCGAGGCCCTGTCCGCCGGGCAGTTTTCCGGCAGGCGCATCGTAGAGAATGCGGTCGACCGCCCCGGCATAACGCTGCGCCTTTTCCAGCATGGCGGCATCGCGCACGCCCACGGCCTTCCAGATCTCGAACGGCGTGTTGTTTTTCAGCGCCGCGCACCATTCGGGCGTTTCGCGGCCATGGAACTGCACGACATCGGGCTGCACGGCGGTGAGGGCACGGGCGGTCGGCTCGGCCTCCTGATTGACCAGCAATAGCACGGTCTTCATCGGGTCGGGCACGCGTTCGCTCAGGCTCCGGGCGAGTTCGAGCGAGACATGGCGCGGGCTCGGCTCGTAATGGACGAAGCCGACATGGCTCGCGCCTGCCGCAATCGCGGCGTCGAGCGCCTCGGGAGTGGAAATCCCGCAAATCTTGATCTGATTATTCAAGTTATCGATCCGTAGGTACGATAGAGGGCAAACCTCCGCCCCAGCCGCTTGAAAAGTCGATACGCAGAATTGCCCCTTTTTCTATATCATACTGGGTCATGAAAATAGATGGTCCAGCATCGCAGACGATCATTGGCCTTTTGGGGAACCAGAGTTGAAAGCGTTCTGAACTTGTCATTTGACCTGATGGTAAGAACACTCCGTAAATCATGCGGCGACCATCAGCGACATATCCTATGTACTGACGGTAATAAGAGGATCTTTCGTCTGGCCAATTGAATGCCTTGGGCCTTGATTGGGGGCGACTTCCGCTTTGCTCGTATTCTGCACGACGCTCTTGTAGCAAGGCGCTGGTTGCGGATTCGCTTGCGGCGATTTCTTGCGGTGTGGGTTTGAAAAAGTCCCTCGCATTTTCGGGTCCCACACTGTTGCAAGGGCGCACAAGCTCTGGTCCGTGCTCGGGCTCAAGCGCGACCACGTTTGCGGGCATGGTGCTGCCAGCATCGGCGAAACTCGAAACAAGTGCCACCGTGACCAAAGTGGCTAGGAGCTTCATAGCGTCCCTTCGATCTCGCGCGCGGCGGTCAGCGGATCGTGTGCGCGGCTGATCGGGCGACCGATCACCAGCACGCTGGCCCCGTCGTCGCGCGCCTGGCGCGGGGTGACGACGCGCTTCTGGTCGCCGGTCGCTTTCCCGCCGGGGCGCAGGCCGGGGACCACCAGAAAACCGTCCTTCCATTGCTTGTGAACGGCGGCGACCTCCTGCCCGGAGCAGACGATCCCGTCGAGCCCGGACGCCTGGGCAGTCTCGGCCAGCCGCATCACATGGTCGTGCGGGGTTCCCTCCACGCCCATGCGCTTCAGGTCACGTTGGTCGAGGCTGGTGAGCATGGTCACACCCACGACCTTGCAATTCTCCCCCGCCGCAGCCTTGGCATCCTCCATCATCGCGCGCCCGCCGCTGGCATGGACAGTGACAATGGCGGGTTCGAGCACATGCAGCGCCTGCATCGCGCCCGCCACGGTGTTGGGGATGTCGTGCAGTTTCAGATCGAGGAACACCGGCAGGCCCAGATGGGCGATCTCGTGCACGCCGTGATGGCCGTGCGCGCAGAAGAATTCGAGGCCGAGCTTCACCCCGCCAATATGGCTCTTCACCTTGGCGGCGAGGGCGGCAGCGGCATCAAGCTGCGGCAGGTCGAGCGCGAGAAAGACCGGATTGCTCATAGGGTGGGCTTGTCTGTGTCCGCGGGAGTGGTTGAGGAGAGCGCTTCGCTCTCGGTGCGGTCGGGTTCGTAGCCGGTGCGCGGCGCGGTCGGCGTTTCGGCGGCAGTACGCGCAGCCGCCTCCAGCGAGGCGATCCGGCGGCGCAGCTTCCACTTGCTGGCACGGTGGTAGAGCCACATCGGCACGAAGCCGATCGCGAAGGAGAACAGCACGATCGCCGGGATCTTGGTGTCGACCAGCAGGCCTTCCCAGATCCGCACGGTCACGGTCGGCTGCCAGTTGGCGTAGGCAAAGATCGCCAGCGCGACCAGCAACAGCACCCACAAGATGGTTCGCAGGATTTGCATGTCTCTCCTCCTGTTACGTCCTCGGGCGGGGATGCTAGGGACTAAGCCGCGCCAAGGGAAGCTCTTGCTCCCCTTGCCTTATTCGGCGCCGAACACCCGGTCGAAGATCGTGTCGACTTCCTTGAAGTGGTAGTCGAGGTTGAACAGCGCCTCCAGCTCGGCGTCGGAGAGCGCGGCGATGACCTCGGCGTCGTCCTTCAGCAGCGAGAGCAGCGACAGTCTGCCGTCCGATTCCCACACCTTCATCGCGTTGCGCTGGACGAGCCGGTAGGCATTGTCGCGGGTGATGCCCGCCTGCGTCAGCGCCAGCAGCACGCGCTGCGAGTGGATCAGCCCGCCCATGCGGTCGAGATTGGCCTGCATCCGCTCCGGGTAGACGAGCAGCTTGTCGACCACACCGGTCAGCCGCGCCAGCGCGAAGTCGAGCGTGATCGTCGCGTCGGGGCCGATGAACCGCTCGACCGAGGAGTGCGAGATGTCCCGCTCGTGCCACAGCGCCACGTTTTCCAGCGCGGGCAGGGCATA
>CAYOSE010000022.1:0-30908 GCA_964406535.1 uncultured Sphingomonadaceae bacterium | reverse complement strand
CGGCGTCCCCGGCGAGCAGGAACTGGGCGGCAAGGGCGTGTCGGCCTGCGCCACCTGCGACGGGTTCTTCTATCGCGGCAAGAAGGTCGCGGTCATCGGCGGCGGCAATACCGCGGTCGAGGAGGCGCTGTACCTGACCAACCATTCCGACGACGTGACGCTGATCCACCGCCGCGACGAACTTCGCAGCGAGAAGATCCTGCAGGACCGGCTGTTCGCCAGCGACAAGATCACGCCGCTGTGGAACAAGGCCGTCGAGCGTTTCGTCGCGAACGAGAACGGCACGCTCGGCCATCTGGAATTGATCGACACGGTGACCGGCGAGAAGTCGACGCTGGAGGTCGACGGGGCCTTCGTCGCCATCGGCCATGCGCCCTCGACCGAACTGTTCAAGGGCAAGCTGCCGATTGACGATGGCGGCTACCTGATCGTCGAGCCCGGCACGCCGAAGACGGCCATCCCGGGCGTCTTCGCCTGCGGTGACGTGATGGACCATACCTATCGCCAGGCAGTGACGGCGGCAGGCACGGGCTGCATGGCCGCGCTCGATGCCGAACGCTTCCTCGCAACGCTCGATTTCCCGGAGAAGGAGGCGCAGGCTGCGGAATAGCGGCATTCGGGCCTGAATCCCCGGCCTGATCTGTAAAATCCCGGCAAATTCGCGCTGCGACGCACAATTTCATGACACGCTGCACAACAGGCGTTAGCATGTTGGCTCATGACGGGCCTGCGTAACCGCCTTGCCATGAAGGGGCACAAGGCTCTGGTGCTGCTGCTGGCAGTGCTGGGGATGCATGCGCTTGTCCCGATGGGGCATATGCTGGCGGCCGACGGTGCGCATGGCCTGACCATTACGCTATGCCCGGTCACCCACCCGCTGGCGCGCGCCACAACCACGAAGGAAAGCAACCAGAGTGGCGTCGACCATGCGGCGATGGGCCATGCCTCCAAGGCCATGCAGGGTCATGGGCAGGATGACGGGAAGGACGACGCCCCTGCCCCCAGCGCAACTCGTGGCGATACCAATTGCGCCTTCGCTGCCACGGGGCTGGCGACGCTCGACGCCACCGGCCCGCTGTTCGATGCCCCCTTGCGCGGTCCGGTCCCGCTGGCCGACGCTCCCTTGCCCGACCTCGCGATCCTGCGGACCGAGCGCCTCAGGCCGCCTTTGCGCGCGCCCCCAATCCTTAGCTGACAGCACATTCCCGCATTTGATGGCGCGACCCGGCATGCCTCGGGCCCGCGCATTGGCGTAGCCGTGGGGCCCACCCGGCCCCGGCGCGTGTCAGCGAAAGATATTGAAAATGACATTGAAGCTTACCGGCAGGGCGGCCTTGCTTGCCTCCTGCACCATTGGCGCGCTGGGCGCAGTCCAGCCCCTCGCCGCACAGGACACCGGCACGAGCGACGCGGTCCTGACCGACCGCATCGTCGTGGCCTCCTCAAGGCTCGAAAGCCCGCCCGAAGACGTGCTCGACATGCCCGAGGAAATCGCCCTGCCCGCCGATTCGGGCGCCATTGCCGCACGCACACCCGGCGGGGCGCTGGTCGGCAACGGCGCGCTCTCGGGCCAGCTGTCCTATCGCGGGCTCTCCGGCCAGCGCGTGCTGGGCCGGGTGAACGGGCAGCGCTTCGCCACGGGCGGACCCAACGCGATGGACCCGCCGCTGCATTACGCGCCGTCCATCCTGGTCGACTCGATCGAGGTCGCGCGCGGCGTTGCCCCCGTCGCGCAAGGCCCCTCGCTGGCCGGCGCGGTCAACGCGCAGCTGGTGCAGGCACAGTTTACCGACGGCTCCGCGATCACCCCGCAGGCCCGGCTGGCGGCCCAATATCGCACCGTCGATGACGGCTATGCCCTTGGCGGGCTGGTCGCACTGGCCAACGATCGCTGGCGGCTGGGCGTGATCGCCAGCAAGGAGGAAGGCGAGGATTACGACTTCCCCGGCGGCACCGCTGTCGGCACCGCCTATGAGCGCGCGCTCTATGGCGTCCATGGCGGCCTGCGCGTGGGTGACGGCGAGGTCTTTGCCGAATATCGCCGGAGCGAGACCGACCCGACAGGCAACCCGCCCTTCGCGATGGACATCGTCTATTTCGACACCGACTTCGTGCAGGGCGGTTATCGCGGCATGCTGGCCGGGAATATCGAGCTTGACCTGCGGCTTGGCCATGTGGCGGTGCGGCACCTGATGGATAACCAGACCACCCGCCAGCCGCCCGCGCCAAGGGCCCGTGCGACCTATGCCGATGCCGACACGACCACGGCAGAGGGCTCGCTGCGCTTCGGCACCGACCACAGCTATATCGAGGTCGGCGGCGACATGGAGCTGGTCGACAAGTTCGTGCGGATCACCGATCCGACCAATGCGGGCTTCTTCATCGACGCCCAGCCCGACCTGCAGGCCGACCGGTTCGGCGGCTATGTCCAGTGGCGCGGCAGCCTCGGCGCGGTGCAGGCCGAATTTGGCGCGCGGGTCGACCATACCAGCCAGAAAGCGGGCGAGCCGACGCTGGGCGCTGCCGTCCCGATGGGGCCGCGTAACCTTGCCAATGCCTTCATCGCCGCGGACCGCTCCTATGCGGACACTACGGTCGATGCGGTACTGCGCGCCTGGGTGCCGCTGGACGGGCTGACCCCGCGCCTGACGCTGGCGCGCAAGCAGCGCATGCCCAGCCTGCTCGAACGGTTCGGCTGGTTGCCGACGGAGGCCAGCTTCGGCCTCGCCGACGGCAATATCTATGTCGGCAGCCTGGACCTCGACCCCGAAACCGCGTGGATTGCCGAGCTGGGCGTCGATATCGAGGGCGATATCTTCAGCTTCCGCCCGACCGTCTTCTATCGCCGGGTCGACGACTACATCCAGGGCGTGCCCTATGACGATACGGTCGGCGTGGTCGACAGCCCGGTGGAGATGGTCGCGGCGATGAACGGCGACATGACCCCGCTACGCTTCGCCAATGTCGATGTCGAACTCTACGGCGTGGACATGGACTTCAGCCTCACCCCGGTCGAAAGCGTCGAACTGTCGGGCACGGCCAGCTTCGTGCGCGGAGAGCGCCGCGACATCGCCGACAATCTCTACCGCGTGTCGCCGGCCAATCTGCGCCTCTCGGCGATCTGGCGCGGCGAGCGCGTGTCGCTGGGGGCGGAGCTGTTCGCGGCGGCGGCGCAGGACGAGGTTTCGGCCAGCAATGACGAGGCGACCAGCGACGGCTATGCCGTGGTCGGGCTGTTCGGCCAGCTCGCTCTGCTGGACGGCGTGACGCTGGAGGCCGGGGTCGAGAACCTGTTCGACACCTATTACCAGCCGCATCTGGCCGGGCGCAGCCGCGTCGGTGCGTCCGATGTGCCGGTGGGCGAGCGCCTGCCCGGCTATGGCCGCAACGCCTGGGTGCGCCTGCTGGCGCAGTTCTGAAGGCAGGCGATGGGAGCCGGGAGGTTTGCGAGCTTCCCGGCTTGTCAGCCCTGATCGTGATCCTTGCGGCCAAAGTCGGGGCGCGGGTCGTCCTGCCCCAGCGCCACGATGCTGCGGCGGATCGCGCGGGTGCGGCTGAACGTGTCGAACATCATCTCGCCATCGCCGGCCTTGATCGCCTCACGCATCAGCGCGAGGTCGGTCAGGAAGGCGTCGAGCGCGTCGAGCACCGCGTCCTTGTTCTCAAGGAAAACGTCACGCCACATGGTCGGGTCGCTGGCGGCGATGCGGGTAAAATCGCGGAACCCCCCGGCGGAATACTTGATGACTTCGCTGCGGGTCACCTGCTCCAGATCGCTGGCGGTGCCGACGATGGTGTAGGCGATCAGGTGGGGAATGTGGCTGGTGACTGCGAGCACGAGATCGTGATGTTCGAGATTCATCGTCTCGACCATCGCGCCCAGCGCCTCCCAGAAGTCGATCAGTCGGGTGGTGTCTTCGTCCCGCGCCGTTTCGTCGGGCGTTACGATGCACCAGCGCTGCTGGAACAGGTTGGCAAACCCGGCATCGGGGCCGGAATGCTCGGTGCCCGCGACCGGGTGGGCCGGGATGATCCGCGCATCGGGCAGCGCCTTGCGGAGGGCGCCCATGACGCTCCGCTTGGAGGAGCCGACATCGCTGACCACGGTGTCGGGCGACAGCGCGGGGGCCATTTCGGCGGCAACCTCGCCCATCCGGCCAACGGGCACGCACAGGATGACGAGGTCGGCCCCCTCGACCGCATCGGTCAGCGTGTCGCACACCCGGTCGGCCAGCTGCCGCTCGCGCGCACGGCGGCGCACGTCAGGGTCGATGTCAAAGCCGGTGGTCTGCGTCTCGGGCAGATATTGCCGCACGGCAAGGCCGATCGAGCCGCCGAGCAGGCCCAGACCGATGATCGCCACATGGTTGAAGCTCATCGCGCATTCTCCACCGCACGGCGCAGGGCGCCTGCCACTTCGTCCATCTGCTGCGCCGTCCCGATCGTGATCCGCAGCGCATCGGGCAGGCCCTGCCCCGGCAGGTGTCGCACCGCATAGCCTGCTGCCGCGATTGCCTTGAGCGCCTCGCCCGCCGCAAGTGCACCTTCGAACAGGACCAGCACGAAATTGGCCTCGCTCGGCACGACGCTGATGCCGTGATTGCCGAGCGCTTCGAGCGCCGCGACGAAGCGCGCGCGCTCGGCGGCATTGGCCGTGCGACTGGCCTCTACGAAGCGCTGATCCGCCAGTGCTGCGATCGCCGCCCTCTGCCCGCTTGTGGTCACGTTGAAGGGCCCTCTGATGCGGTTCAGCGCGCCGATAATTTCGGGCGCGCCAGTGCCCCAGCCGATCCGCTGCCCGGCAAGCCCGTAGATCTTGGAGAAGGTCCGCGTCACCAGCACGTTGTCGTGCACGGCGGCCAGTTCCAGCCCGCCGTCGTCGAGTTCGTCGGGCAGGTACTCGGCATAGGCCTGGTCGAGCACGAACAGCACGTCGGACGGCAGCGCGGCATGCAGGCGCGCCACCTCCTCGCGCGGCAGGTAAGTGCCGGTCGGGTTATTCGGATTGGCGAGGAACACCACCCGCGTCCGCTCGGTCACGCAGGCGAGCAGCGCATCGACATCGGTACCGTAATCCTTGTCCGGCGCGACGACCACTTCGGCCCCGCAGCGCTTGCCCGCGATCTCGTAGACCGAGAAGCCGTAGCGCACATGCACGACCTCGTCGCCCGGCCCGGCAAAGGCCTGCGCTGCCAGGTTGAGCAATTCGTCCGAGCCGGTCCCGCAAACGATGCGGCGTGCGTCGATGCCGTGCAACTCGCCTAGCGCCGCGCGCAGCGCCTTGCTGTCGGGATCGGGATAATCAGCGGGCGTTCCGGCCTCCGCCAGCGCCGCCAGCGCGGCCTCGCTGGTGCCCAGCGGATTCTCGTTCGCCGAGAGTTTGACCAGCGGGCGACCGTCATCGGCATGCGCCTTGCCCGGCACATAGGCGTGGATGCTGGCGATCCAGCGCTTCATCTGTGGAGGGCCCCGGTCAGGGCCGGCAATGTCCGGTGCGTCGGGCGGCGTGTTCATGGCCCGCGCCCATAGCGACTTCGCACGGCGATTGACAGCCTGCGCGCCCTCCCCCAATTCGCGGGGGAAATGGCCAGCATTCATGCTCAGGATTTCCAGCGCCTCGCGCTTGACGAACCGTTGCCGCTCGACAGCGGCAAGGCGCTGTCCGGCGTCGAGGTCGCCTATGAGACCTATGGCGAGCTCAATGGCGAAAAATCCAACGCAATCATGCTGTTCCATGCGCTGACAATGGACCAGTTCGTCGCCAGCACGAATCCGATTACGGGCAAGCCCGGCTGGTGGCACCAGTCTGTCGGGCCGGGCAAGATCATCGATACCAACCGGTTCCATGTCATCTGCGCCAATGTGATCGGTGGCTGCCTCGGCTCGACCGGCCCGGCGAGCATCGGGAAAAACGGCGCGCCTTACGCGATGGATTTCCCGGTCATCACCATTCGCGACATGGTCCGCGCGCAGGTCGCGCTGCTCGACCAGCTGGGGATCGAGCGGCTGCACGCGGTCGTCGGCGGGTCGATGGGCGGGATGCAGGCGCTGAGCTTCGCGGCGAATTTTCCGGGCCGAACGGGCCGCGTGCTGGCGCTGGCGACAACGGCGCGGCATTCGGCGCAGAACATCGCCTTCCACGAGGTCGGGCGACAGGCGATCATGGCCGACCCGGCGTGGAATGGCGGCAATTATTACGGCACCGGCCAGAGCCCGGACAAGGGGCTGGCCGTGGCGCGCATGGCCGCGCATATCACCTATCTGTCCGAGGCCGGGCTGACCGACAAATTCGGTCGGCGCTTGCAGGACCGGGATGCGAAGAGTTTCGGGTTCGATGCCGATTTCCAGGTGGAGAGCTATCTGCGCCATCAGGGGATCGCCTTCACCGACCGTTTCGACGCCAATTCGTACCTCTATATCACCCGCGCGATGGACTATTTCGACCTCGCCGAGGAGCATGGCGGCAGGCTGGCCGATGCCTTTGCCGGGGCCAGCGACACGCGCTTCTGCCTCGTCAGCTTCGACACCGACTGGCTCTATCCCACGGCGGAGAGCCGCAACGTCGTCCATGCGTTGAACGCGGTCGCCGCGCCGGTCAGCTTCGTTGAGCTGTCCGCCCCGTTCGGCCATGACAGCTTCCTGCTCGATGTCCCGGCGCTCGACCGGGTAATCAAGGGCTTCATCGAATGAGCCACACCTCATGACCTTGCGCCCCGATCTCGCCAAGATCGCCGAGCACGTGCCAGCGGGCACGCGCGTGCTCGACGTGGGCTGCGGCGAAGGCGACCTGATGGACGTGCTGCGAACGCGCGGTGTGGATGTGCGCGGGCTGGAGCTCGACCCGGAGCTGGTCGAACGCTGCGTCAGCCGGGGCCTGTCGGTCGTGCAGGGAGACGCCAATCGCGACCTTGCCGACTATCCCGATGCGGCGTTCGACGTCGCGATCCTCAGCCAGACGCTGCAAACCGCCGAGCGGCCCGAATGGCTGCTCGACCAGCTGCTCCGGATCGGGCGAACGGCTTTCGTCAGCTTTCCCAATTTCGCCTATTGGCGGATGCGCCTGTCGCTGGTGCGGACCGGCAAGATGCCAGTGTCGCCGCACCTGCCGAAAAGCTGGTACGAGACCAAGAACATCCACCACCTGACGGTGCTCGACTTCCACGACCTGCTGGCGGCAAAGGGCGTGCAGGTGGAGGGTAGCTGGTACTTCGCGAACGGGCGTGAGATCGGCCGGGGCAGCGGCGGCTTTGGCGCCAATTGGCGCGCCGAGCATGCGGTGTTCCAGATCAGCCTGCCGCGGGGGTAGCGCCGCGCGCTGACACCCCCGGGAAAGTCTTGGTGCGCGACGCAGTCCGAAGCGGACCAGTCTCTTGTCTGGTTTCCCTGATTATCAGGGAATTTACAGGGAATTTGCCGAATATTGGGCCAATATGGCCTCTCACACTGGCCTGTCACACGCAGAAATCTGTGGTTCCGGAACCCAATTCCCTAGAAAGCGGAACAGGGAATTTTCTCGCGATAGCAGGGAAAATATTCAGCCGTATCAGGGCACCGAAATCACTATGTCAGGGTTCACTGGCCAGGCTGTCGCTGGCCTTGTCCCGTCCCTTGATGCAGCGTCGAACGTACCCTGACCAGTGCACGTTCCAGGTCTCGTTCAACCGCCTTCAGTTCAAGCGATAGCATCAGATCGCCGTGACCGGTTAACTCCAGAATCAGAGTCATCACCGAAGGCGAATTTGCTGCGAGTGCCAATAGGTGAACGCCGCTCGGACTCGCATCGCCGTGCAACCATTTTCGCGCGGTTCTATCGCTGACATGGGTCCAGCGCATCACCGTCTTTGCCGCCCTGCGAGTCGCCCCGAGTTCGGCCATGAGAGTCCGCCCAATATGTGCCGCAAGTTCGGAATCCGTCAGCATTAGATGTGAATCCGGAACTTGAGTTCCGCTTATACGAACCACGCTTCGCCCTTTCTTGTTGTAAAACGCTCCTTTCGCAGCTGGCGCAGTACGGGGCAGCGATGGTCATCAAGTGGCTGGACACAAATGAGCCGGAATTGCCCGGCGATCCGCCCAGGCAGCGGGCCGCGGAGTACGTCCGTATGTCGACTGAACATCAGAAATATTCGACCGACAACCAGTCAGCCGCGATCCGCAAATATGCCGAACAGCGAGGCTATGAGATTGTCCAGACCTATGCTGACGAAGGAAAGAGCGGGCTCAACATCGGCGGTCGCCTCGCACTCCAGCGACTGCTCGAAGACGTCGAATCAGGCCAGGCGGAATTCACAGCATTGCTCGTCTACGATGTAAGCCGCTGGGGACGCTTTCAGGATCCAGATGAGGCTGCATCATACGAACTGCGTTGCCGCCGCGCCGGCGTCCAGGTCCATTATTGCGCCGAACAGTTCGAGAATGATGGGAGCATCGGCTCCTCGATTATCAAGACCGTCAAGAGGGCGATGGCCGGCGAATACAGCCGCGAGCTCTCGGTCAAGGTCTTCGCTGGCCAGGCGAACCTGATCCGGCTTGGCTACCGACAGGGTGGGCCAGCTGGATTTGGTCTGCGCCGAATGCTGGTTGATCATGAAGGCCGCGAGAAAGGTCTGCTAGGTCACGGAGAGCACAAGAGCATCACCACCGATCGGGTAATCCTGGTTCCCGGCCCCGGCGAAGAGGTGGCGATCGTGCGTGACGTCTACCGGCAGTTTGTCGAAGATGGGCAGTGCGAGCGAGAAATCGCTGATGACCTCAACGCAAGGGGCCTCGAAACCGATCTCGGGCGACCCTGGTCGCGCGGCTCGGTCCACCAGCTGCTGATCAACGAGAAGTACATAGGCAACAATGTCTGGGCGAAGACGTCGTGCAAGCTGAAGGGCGAGCATGTCCGCAATGATCCCGCTGAGTGGATCCGCGCGGACGGTGCCTTCACTGGCATCATCCCAAAAGACCTGTTCAGCGCTGCCCAAACGATCATCCGGCAGCGCAGCGAGCGGTTGAGCGACGAGGAGATGCTCGATCTGCTGGCGCAGATCCTCCAACGCAATGGCTGTCTATCGGGTCTGATCATCGACGAGGCCGAGGGCTGCCCTTCGAGTAGTTCGTTCCGCGGCCGTTTCGGAAGCCTCTTGCGCGCCTATACTCTGGTCGGGTTCACACCCGATCACGATTATCGCTACCTCGAGACCAATCGCAAACTTCGCGCGATGCATCCCGGCATCGTTCAATCGGTGATTTCAGGGATCGAAGGAGTTGGTGGCACGGTCACGCGCGATCCGATAACCGATCTGCTCACCATCAATCGCGAATTCACGGCCTCGCTGGTGATCGTGCGCTGCTTTCACACATCAGGTGGCTCTGAGCGCTGGAAACTGCGGCTCGATACAAGGCTCAAGCCCGACCTCACTCTTGCCATCCGGATGGACAGCTCGAAAGAGCAGCCGAAGGACTATTATCTCCTGCCCCGGATCGACATGCGCGAGGCCGTTCTCCGGCTCGCAGAATATAACGGGCTGTCACTCGACGCCTACCGTTTCGACAGCCTGGAGCCCTTTTACCGCATGGCTGCTCGGGCCAGGTTCCGCGAGGCCGCGTGATGCCAGCCCTTCCCGCACAGCGCGTTGAGATGATACCGATCGACAAGATCAAGGTGCTGAATCCGCGCGTCCGCAACCAGCGCAACTTCAAGGACATCGTCGACAACATCGCCAAGATCGGCCTCAAGAAGCCGATCACGGTTACGAGACGAGCCGAAGCAGGCGGACCCAACTATGATCTCGTTTGCGGCCAGGGCCGGCTCGAGGCCTACCTTGCGCTGGGGCAGACCGAGGTGCCGGCACTAGTCGTCAGCGCTGATGAAGAGGACTGCCTTGTTGCGAGCTTGGTGGAGAATTGTGCCAGACGTCAGCACCGGGCCACCGACCTGCTCCAGGATATCCGCGGGATGGAGGAGCGCGGATATTCGCAAGCCGAGATCGCGCGCAAGACTGGTCTCACCCACAAATATGTCCATGGCGTTTCGCAACTTATCAAGCAGGGCGAGCAGCGCCTGCTGCGTTCGGTCGAGAGCGGTCATATCCCTCTGTGCGTCGCGGTCGAAATCGCCGAAGCCGAGGATCACGAGGTCCAGGCCGCGCTTTCAAGTGCCTATGAGCGCGGCCTGCTCAAGGGCAAGAAATTGCTCACCGCGCGAAAGATCGTCGAGAATCGCCGGCGACGCGGGAAGGGTCTGGCAGCGTCCGACGGGCAGAAGCGGGTGCGCATCTCCGCCGAAGCACTTGTCCGGGCATATCAGGACGACGCTGCGCGTAAACGTGCTCTTATCCAGCGCGCCAGTGCCACGAAAGATCGGCTCCTGTTTATTGTCGAAGCCTTGCGCCGGCTTGGCGAAGACGAAGCGTTTCTGTCCCTGCTCGATGAGGAGGATCTCTCGTCTCTCCCGCAGAATCTCGCCGATCGCCTGCAGACCCAAGGTGAGAGCGCCCAATGAAGTCTGGCCAGCCACAGTCCCTCGCCCGAGCCTTCGAAGAGAGCACTCTGCGGATTGCGATCGCCGACATCATGCCTCTGCGCGAGGTGAAGTCAGAGATCCGCAAGTCGGTCAAATATCGACAGATCGCAGCTTCGATCCGCGAGGTCGGGATCATTGAACCACCAGTGGTTGTTCGCGATCCTGTGAACAGTGACCGGTTTCGGCTGCTCGATGGTCATCTGCGCCTCGACATCCTTACCGCCAATGGCGAGCACGAGGTCGTGTGCCTGATTGCCACTGAAGACGAGGCGTTCACCTACAACAAGCGTGTCAGCCGGATCGCAATCATCCAGGAGCACCGGATGATCTTGAAGGCGGTCAAGCGAGGTGTTCCCGAGGAGCGGCTCGCGCGGGCACTGGACGTCAATATCGCCAGCATCCGCAAGAAGCGCAGATTGCTCGAAGGTATCTGCGACGAAGTCGCCGATCTACTGCGCGACAAGCATGTGCCGATGAATGCTTTCACGCATCTGCGCAAACTCAAGCCGATGCGCCAGATTGCCGCGGCCGAGATGATGGTCGCCATGAACCAGTATTCGACAAGCTATGTGCAATCGATTGTCGCCGCCACGCCAGATGATCAGCTGGTCGAGAGCAAACGGCCCAAGAAACTCGGTCTGTCACCCGAGCAGGTCGATCTGATGACCGAGGAATCCGCCAGGCTCGAACGCGAATTCAAGGCCATCGAGCAAAGCTATGGCGCTGATCATCTCGATCTAGTTCTGGCCACGGCATATCTTGCCAGCCTGCTCGATAATGCCCGGGTTGTTCGGCACCTGGCGCGGCACCACTCCGACTTGCTCGGCGAATTCCAGAAGATCGCCGAACTGCAGAAGGCGGCCTGAAGGGGACCCGGACCCGATAAGCGCGGGGACCGCGGGAGACGCCGCACTGCGGGGCGGATCGAGCGCGGCGGTGGGAATGGCGGCGATCCCGCATGAAGCCCACCCGGGGATCGTTCGATCCCCGTAGATTGGGGTGCGTCGGTCAGCCCGGTGCCGACGCACCCCATCCCTTCGATTTCTTACCGCCGAGCATGGCGGGCAACTGACGGATGGCCTCGACACCTTTGGCAGGAACACTATTGGGTGTTCCCATGGACAAGCAAGAGCCTGGATACAGCCGCGGTGAAGTGGAAATTGCCCTGTGGATGGCGTTCACCCATGGCGATAGGGGTGCGCTGATCGATCGCACCTTCAAGGGGCGGATCCAGAAACTGCTCGATCTCGACAGGGCTTCGGCAAGGAGCGTGCCTCCTCTGCCCTTCGCGTTCCATTCCGGACCTCCGGGTGGGCGCGGACAGGAAGCGCGCTTCACGCTGCTCGATGCGCTGTCCCTTGCAGTTGGGCTCGACCTGCTGGACCTCGGCTTCAAGCAGTCCGAGGTCGTCTTCCTGCTATGCCATCTTCGCGCGGATCTGGAAGATCAGCTCGAGACCATACGGTCAAATCCTCCGGTCCTGCGCGCGCCACTGAAGCAGACTGACAACCGTCTCTTCATGGCGCTCCGCAAGGTCGAGATGACCGAAATTCTCGGCACGCGTCATTCGGGCAGCAATCCCATGATCCTGAGGCCCCAGTTCGTACCGGGCGCGCATAGCCAAGATCTACTGGCAGTTCTTGGCTACAACGACCGGGCCCGTATCGTGCTCGAGATCGCCGAGATCACGGTGCTTCTCGAGCAGGAACTGGCGAAGGCCCCAAGCGTCAAGCGCGGCCGACGCTCATAGATTCCGAACAGCACTATTGAAACACTGCATGGTGTTCTATATAGCCAACCTCGTCGCCAACGGGGTTTCCGGACAGCGACACCTCAACAACGGAGAAAGGAAGTGTTTGCCTATGGAGATGACCTATGTCGAAGAATGCCAGTACCCCATCGGTCTATTCAGACCGGATTCCCCTCGAAATTGAATATCTGAATCCGGACCAGATCCGGCCCTACGAGAAGAACGCCAAGCGCCACCCGGACAGGCAGATTGCCGAAATTGCCGAGAGCATCGCGCGTAACGGCTTCACTAATCCAGTCCTGATCGACGCCGATGGCGTCATCATAGCTGGCCACGGCCGCTATGCCGCTGCCGGCAAACTGGGCCTTACGAAAATCCCCTGCATCCGCCTGACCCGGCTGACGCCGTCTCAGGTCCGCGCCTATCGCCTTGCCGACAACAAGCTCGCCGAGAAGGCAAGCTGGGACGAGGACATCCTGCGCTTGGAATTCGAGGCCATGCGCATCGAAGGGATAGAGCTCGAGACAACCGGTTTCGAGACTGTCGAGATCGACATCCTGTTCGAGGATGAAAAGGGCGAACCTTCCGATCCCCTCGAGGACCAGCCTCCACCCGAGGGCCCCTCTGTGACCCGGCCCGGCGATCTTTGGCTTTTGGGCGACCACAGGCTGCTGTGCGCCGATGCAACCGATCCCGCCAGCTACGGGCAACTGATGCAGGGGGAGCAGGCGCGGATGGTCTTCACCGACCCGCCCTACAATGTCCCTATCCAGGGCCATGTCAGCGGGCTCGGCAAGGTCCAGCACCGCGAGTTCGCCATGGCATCAGGCGAAATGAGCCGGGACGAATTCACGGCATTCCTGGCCAGCGTGTTCGGAAACCTTGCAAAGAACTCGGTCGACGGTTCGATCCACTACGTGTTCATGGACTGGCGGCACATGGGCGAGGTCCTGGTCGCCGGCGAGGCTGAATTCAGCGAGCTCAAGAACCTGATCGTCTGGGCCAAGGATAACGGCGGGATGGGTGCTTTCTACCGGTCCCGCCACGAGCTGTGTTTCGTCTTCAAGCGCGGCACCGCACCCCACCGGAATAATTTCGGGCTCGGCGCCGGCGGGCGCTATCGCACCAACGTCTGGAACTACCGGGGCGTAAACACCTTCTCGGCCGACCGCATGGACGAGTTGGCCCTCCATCCAACGGTAAAGCCTGCCGCCATGGTCGCCGACGCCATCATGGACGTCTCTGCCCGCGGCGACATTGTGCTCGATCCGTTTTCCGGCTCGGGCACCACGCTGATTGCCGCAGAGCGTACCGCACGGCGCGCGCGCATGATGGAACTCGACCCTGTCTATTGCGACCGCGCCATCCGCCGATGGCAGGCCTATGCGCATGACGAGGCCGTCCACGCTGAAACCGGGCTCACCCTGGACGAACTCGCGCAATCGCGCGTCGAGCAGGAGGCGAACTGATGGCAGACGATGACTACGAGGTTGGCTACCGCAAGCCGCCAAAGCGCACCCGCTTCCAGCCCGGCCAATCGGGAAACCCCAAGGGCCGCAAAAAGGGCAGGAAGAGCCACAAGACCATCATCCGGGAAATGTTCGAAGAAAAGATCACGCTGACCGTCAATGGCGAGCGGGTGACCATGTCGCGCGGCGAAGCCATCACCAATGTCCTGATCGCCAAGGCCCTGAAGGGCGACATGGCCGCCTTGCGGCAGGCCCTTAGGCTGATGGAGGAGGTCTCGCAGGGCGACGAGGCCCGGCAGCAGGTCGAGGTCGACCTGACAGCTGCCGCCAGGGAGTTCGACCGGCTTATGGGGTGAAGGACTAAAATCCGGTCAGGCGCTTTCGGAAGTGCTGCAGAGCGCGATTAACAAGCCTTGCGCCGGATCGGCCTACAAATTGCCGATCCGGCTGATCGGGGCCGGCAGCGGCTGCCTGATCCGTTGGCCGTGGACGGCAGGCCCATGTCGTGGTGCATGAGCCAGGCTTCGATTTCGCGCCATAGATCCTCGCCAATCTCATTCAGCGGCTCGGTCCGGCGGGCCTGAAGTGGAACCCTCAGCCCGAAGTCTTCCTCGAGCTCAGCCGTTGGGCCGCGAGGCAACCGCATGACAGTCAATATCGGGATCGAGGTGGCAGGCACTGCCTGGACCAAGTATGCCCCGGCTCAGATCATTGGTGAGATCTGCGAGCCCGCCTTCCAGCATGCCGTAGGTGGTAGAGCTGGGTTGTCTGGTCGGTATGGGGATGCTGATGGGGCGATCACCAACCAGTGTGCTGGCACACTTGCCAGCAGCGCTGTCGACGCCCTTACGGCTGAAGATGATCTTCATCCGGATCCGCTTCCTTGGAATACATCGGGTAGCCGGTCGATCGGCTTGCCAGTTGGCGCGAGGATACCGACCACCTCGAATGGTGTGGCCTCATGCCCAGGCCCTGCATCGTCGTCCGCCAGCCCGTGACTGCCTATGAAGCGCTGGCCGACCCCAGCGCCGGTGTCGCGTGCAACTTCGGCGCCAATGACGACTTCGAGCGGGCTCTCTGCCAGCCTCCCCTGGACTATGCGCGCATCGTAGAGTTCCAGCAATGCCGTCTCCGTGCCGACGATACGGAAGCCGTCAAACTGGTCACCCAGCGCGAGCGGGATGGCGGAGCCCACCATCGGATTGCGGCGCAAGCTTTCCAGCTCTGCCAGCGGGATGTTCCCGGTCGGACGATCGAGGTGGTAGACGCTCGAAAGGACCAGTTGCAGCGGCGATCCCTTCGCGCCGACGACCAGGTCGATCCCCTCCGCCCCGTTCAGGAAACGCTCTTCGCTCTGCCTTGTGAACTGCATGAGCAGCACCAGCATCGCGACGAGAACTTGTCCATGCGGGTTTAGAACCGCGTCTCCAACTCGATGCCGACGATACGCGGCGCTTCCAGCGGTGCATATTTTGTACCGTCAAAGCCGAATGAGAGATTGTCGAAGGCAAGACCGCTGAATCGGCGCACATTGGTCAGGTTTTCGCCGAAGAGGCGCAGCGACCACGTCTCGCGCTCAAGCCCAAGCTGTAGATTGAGCAGTGTAACTGCATCCTGCATGGCGATATTCGTTTCGTCGAGCGCCATCTTACCGATGAAATTGACTTCACCGCGAGCGAACAGGCCGAAGGGCGTCTCATACCGCACCGAGATCGTGGAATCGTAGTCTGGCACCAGTTTCACCCGGTTGCCGCTGTGATCGACAAGTCCGTCGAACAGATATGTGTAGCGAGCGTGGGACAGCCCGAAGTTGGCGGCCAGCGTCAGGGCTTTGTTCGGCCGGTAGCTTGCTTCTAGTTCGAAGCCCTTGCTTTCGATCGAGGAGGACGAGCCGATGAAGTCGGAGGACACCAGCCGGCCGGTCTCCTCGTCTGCCAGCACCCGGATTTCCTGCCAGTTATCGGACTGTATGAGAAATACCGCCCCGCTGGCGCTGAACCTTCTGTCGGGCGAGCGCACCCGAAAACCCACCTCGTAGCTCCACATCGACTCGGCGCGGTAGCGAATGACATCCGGATCGGTGATGCCTTCCTGCGTCGCCGTGAGATTGAAGCCGCCGGGAATATAACCTTTCGCCACGGTGGTGAAGAAAGTGAGATCGTCGCTTGGCTCGTACTTGGCGGAAAAACGCGGCAGCCACTGATGGTCGGTCGATTGAAGCCTTGCGTCGGTGTAGGCAACGACAACGCCACCACCCAGGTCCAGGAGGCCTTCCTGTTGCCGCGCTTTCTGGCGGTTGTGGTCATAGCGCAATCCCGCGCTCAGGGTGACTTCGGGCATAAACGGGAGCGCGTAGTTGAACGATCCGAACACGCCGATGTCGCGCAGGCGGCGAGACTGTTTCGGTGCCGCAATGTACGAGTCCAGTGTGCCGGGACCGACGAAGGTCGACTTGGTATTGTACTCGACGGTCCGGTAGAAGGACGTGCCCAGAATGAAGGAAAGCGGCCGGTTGGCCGGCGAGACATAACGCATCTCCGCAGCCCAGAAGCGCTCGTCCGCCGCCTCATGTCCGGCCGCCGTTGGCAATGCGGTGAAATCGAAATCGAGGCCGCGCGCGTCGGGCTTGTGACGGCGGTAGGAAACGGCGAGTTCGAGACTGCCCTCGCCGAGTTTCTGCGCGGCGCTCAGGCCAAGGACATGCTCGGTCTCTTCGGTGTGCGTGGGGGCGTCGTGGAAATAGGCGTATTCGCCCGAAACCCCGCCGCCATTGAACAACTCGCCATAGCTGGCGTCATAGAGCGCGCGGTCGAGAGGATAGAACTCCTGATCCCAGATACCCGGCGCGTTGATGTCGAGCAGATAGGCCGTGGCGTTCACGGTAAGACTGTCCGTGGGCTCCCAGCGCAGCCGCCCGTGAACAAAGGCTTCGTCTATCCGGCCGGGATGCGCGCCGGGCGCTTCGTTGCGGCGATAGGCCGCCTCGCTTTCATACAGGCCGGTGATCGAGCCCGACAAACTGTCCGTGATCGGCGTGGAGGCATAGGCCTCGATGGAACCGCCGCCGCTCCCGCTGAACAGACTGCCCGTCGCTCGCATCTCGAACTCGGGATGTGTGCCCGGCTCGCGCGACCGGATCACAATCAGGCCGGATTCGCTGTTCGCGCCGTAAAGCGTGCTTTGCGGTCCCCGCAGGACCTCGATGGCGTCGATCTGGCTGAGCACCGCATTGGTAAGTTCGCGGAAGGGGATGCCGTCGATGTAGACGGCGGCGCGGTTGACGATGAAGGGATTGGATTCGACGCCACGAATGGTGATGAAGACGTTGCTGAGTTGGCCGCTCTCGTTGAACTGGACATTGGGAACGAGATCGTCGAGCCGGCGCACGTCGCGTAGTCGCGCTTCCTCGATGGCCTGACGGTCGAGCACGGTGACCGAGGCATCCATGTCCTGCAGCGGAGTGGAGCGTCGCGAACCCGTCACGATGATCGTCTTCTCGTCCACGACCGGATCATCATCGGTCGACTGGGCCCAAGCCTGCATGGGCACAAGGCTGGCAAAGGCAACCCCCACGAGTAGGCATCGACGGACGGTAAGAGACATGGACTATTTTCTCCTGCTACTACTTCTGCAATCAAGCCTATTGAGAATGGATCGCAATAGAGGTAGGGCGGGAAGGACAAGCGAACCGCTCCGAATGAGGGCAAGTTTGCTCCGATCGTGGAAATGAAGGGTGTGGAAGCGTGCAGCAGACGGACTGGCAGGCCGACAGGGGCGACATCGAAACCTTGGTGAACGAAACCGGCGATGGGCATTTCCTGATCGGCGACCCAGCTGGCACGACAATGCTCATGGATGCCCGGTTCCCTGCTTTCGAAGGGTCGCTCGACAATGGCCCCTATCTGAGGATCGGCCTACTCAAGGGGCCTCCGGCACGCCTTTATCAAAAAACTGATCTCGGTTTGATTGACACGACCTGGAAGCCGGGTGCCTTGGCGGTTACGCTGCCGCGAATGACTGGGGAGTTTGCGTCTTCGACCGCGTCGATGGTCGGCCTTGCCATCGATCTTGACCGGATCGCTCACTGTGAGGAGTGCGGTTGGTGCGTGGAGGATCTTATCGAGGCGGCGTCGAGCCTTCACGAGGATCCGCTTATCACTTCGGTCATGACTGCGCTGCGGCACTATGCCGAAGTACATGGCTGTTCGTCCGCCTTTTTCGATCATGGCGTGGCCATCGTGCTCGACAGGCTGGCATCGATGCGCGGCGCAGCGGTCGAAATTCCCCGCAGCGCACCGCTTTCGGCAAGCCGGCTTGGCCGCGTCACCGATCTGATCGAGCTTCGCTTGTCGGAGGATGTTTCGGTGCGCGACATGGCCGTCGAAGCGGGTCAGGAGCGCAGCGGGTTCACTCGCGCCTTCAAGGCTGCGACCGGCATGACCCCCTTTGCCTATCTCACGCTCCGGCGCATGGAGCGAGCGAAGCTGCTGTTGGGCAAGGGCCTGTCTGTCACGCACGTCGCGTTGGCGGTCGGCTATGCCAATCCCAGCAAGTTCGCCGAGGCGTTTCGCCGTGTTGTCGGCCTTTCGCCATCGGCCTGGAGGAAGACTGCCACGCCTGTATCTTTCCTTTGAAGCCTCAGTTTGTGGGCCACACGCGATGAAAATGCGAACTATGTCTTCCCTATTGCACTACGCCAATTGACCGAAGTTGGGCCGTTTGCGGAATGTCTGCTCGCAACTCAAAGACCAAACAAGCAGACATTGCCTGTAAGCTCCGATCTTGATCTTAGCCGCGCCACCGTCGAATACTGGCCATTGAAATTGGCCTTGCAATGAGATGGGTGCCCAAGGCTCAAGCCGCGAGCGTTTCCCCTGCGGCCAGCAACTGCTCGATGTGTGTGCGTGGCGGCGCGCCAAACAGGCGGCGATATTCGCGGCTGAACTGTGAGGGGCTGTCATAGCCGACTGCAAAGCCAGCAGAACCAGCACTCGCACCTTCTGCGACCATCAAACGCCGGGCCTCCTGCAACCGCAGCTGCTTTTGATACTGAAGCGGCGTCATACCGGCGACAGCCTTGAAATGCTCATGCAGCGAAGAGACGCTCATTGAAGCGGCTGATGCCACCGCCGCAATGCGCAACTGCTCCCGGTAATGTTCGCGGATACAAGCGATGGCCCGGCTGATCCGCCCGAGATGGCTGTCGCCAGATGCTACGTGTCGGAGCATTGTGCCATGCGGGCCCGTTAGCAGGCGATAGAGAATCTCCCGCTGGATCAGCGGTGCCAGCGTTGCGATAGTCTCCTGTCGATCGAGCAAGCGGAGCAGGCGGCAAACCGCATCTATCAGTTCCGGGTCGCTGGGATGGATCGCCAAAGCAGGCGGCTCGCCCGGCGGCACAGCCGCGCCTTCTGCTGACACAAGGTCGGCGAGCACGCTCATGTCCAGATCGATCTTGCAGCAAAGATAGGGCGCGACCGGGCTTGCCTCCACGACATGGCCAACAAGCGGCAGATCAACGGAAGCAACAAGATAGTTCGAGGCGTCGTAGTGCAGGCTCTGTGTGCCGAGTGCGACCGTTTTGGCGCCTTGCGCGATTATGCAGAGCGATGCGTTATAAACCGTGGGTACTGGCATGGTCGGCTCATCAGCGCGGATCATCCACAGGCCATCCACCAAGGACTCGGCCATACTGGGCGATTTAGCGTGGCGGGCGATGATTTCGGCCATTTCCAGAATGTCGTTCATGGCAGACATCTGTTCCTATTTCTGTCCGTCAGGGCAAGTGGCTTTGCGGTGATCTCGGAGAATCGTGCAAATCCCTCGGACGATCTCTCTAACGCTTCGCCCACATCATCGTCACGTTTGGCTCATCTCAAGAATGGAGCGAACAATGACTGATCTAAGCAACAAGACCGTCCTGATTACCGGCGCCTCGAGTGGTATCGGTGAGGCTGCGGCACGCGAACTGGCCAGCGCCGGAGCCAATCTCTTCATCGGTGCACGGCGTAGCGAGCGTTTAGAGGCACTGGCCGAAGCACTCGGTGCCAAGGTTGCCTGGCAAACATTGGACGTCACTGACGAGGAAAGTTTCGAAGCATTCGCTGGCGCCGCTGAGAAACGGTTCGGTCAGATTGATGCTCTGGTGAACAATGCCGGAGTAATGCCGTTGTCGCCGCTCGCCGCGCTCAAGCGTGATGAATGGAAACGGATGATCGACGTTAATATTCATGGCGTCCTGAATGGCATCGCCGCAGTTCTGCCGCGCTTTCAGGCGCAAGGCGGCGGCCATGTTATCAATGTGGCATCAGTGGGCGCGCATATCGTTGTGCCAACCGCTGCCGTCTATTGCGGCACCAAACATGCTGTTTGGGCCATCACCGAAGGGCTTCGTCAGGAGCATGACGAGATCCGTTCGACCATCATCTCCCCCGGTGTCGTCGAGACGGAACTGGGCCATGACATTACCGACCCCGAAGTTGCGGCTGGCCTGAAACAGTGGCGCAAGAAGTCGCTCACGCCTGATGCCATCGCCCGCGCGGTGCGCTTTGCGCTCGAACAGCCCGACGGTGTCGATGTCAACGAAGTGATCGTGCGCCCTGTCGCGGCGGATATGTGAGGGAGAAACGATCATGCAAATCAGACAACTTGGAAAGACCGGCCCCAATGTTTCAGCCATCGGTCTTGGATGCATGGGCATGTCGGACCTTTACGGTCCGGCGGATCGCGGTGAGAGCCTCGCGACCATCGCTGAAGCCGTTGAACGCGGCGTGACGCTGCTCGATACTGGCGATTTCTACGGCATGGGCCACAATGAAATGCTGATCGGCGAGGCGCTGCGCGGCCTCGACCGCGACAAGCTTGCGATCAGCGTCAAATTTGGCGCTTTGCGCGATCCGGATATGGGCTGGAACGGATATGATGCCCGTCCGGCGGCGGTGAAGAACTTCGCCACCTATTCCTTGCGCCGGTTGGGTGCTGATCACATCGACATCTATCGACCGGCAAGGCTTGATACCGAGGTTCCGATTGAAGAAACCGTGGGAGCGATCTCCGAACTCGTCCAAGCTGGCTATGTCCGCCATATCGGCCTGTCGGAAGTAGGCGCAGATACGATCCGGCGTGCGCATGCAGTCCACCCGATCAGCGACCTGCAGATCGAATACTCGCTTTTGTCGCGCGGGATTGAGGAGGATATCCTTCCGACCTGTCGCGAGCTGAGCATCGGGGTGACGGCTTATGGCGTCCTCTCACGCGGTCTTATCAGCGGTCATTGGTCGAAGGATCGAGCGGCCCAGGATTTCAGAAGCATCAGCCCGCGCTTTCAGGGTGATAATCTCGAAAAGAACCTTGCGCTGGTCGAAGCTCTGCGCGCGGTGGCAATGGAGAAGGGCGTCACCGTCGCCCAACTGGCTATCGCATGGATCGCAGCGCAAGGCGAGGATATCGTGCCGCTGGTTGGCGCACGCAAACGAAACAGACTGGCCGAATCCCTGGGCGCGCTGGAAGTTGCGCTTACCGCAGATGATCTCGCCCGCATCGAACAAGCCGCTCCGAAGGGTGCCGCAGCGGGCGAACGCTATCCGGAGGCGCAAATCAAGCATCTCGACAGCGAGAAGAGCTGAGCGTTTCTGCGGGCAAATCCAGATGCGCCTGCGCCCACCATTTGGCCTTTTCCCATAAAGGATGTGTCCATGAATATTCTTATCGTACTCACGTCGCATGACACCCTCGGTGATACCGGACTGAAAACGGGCTTTTGGCTCGAAGAGCTGGCGGCCCCTTATTATGTGTTCAAGGACGCCGGTGCCGATATCACACTAGCCTCTCCGCTGGGCGGCGAGCCCCCGCTGGATCCCAAAAGCAACGAGCCAGACTTTCAAACCGACGACACTCGCCGCTTTGAAAAAGATGCCGACGCAATCGCAGCGCTCAAAACCACAATCAAACTGTCCGAAGTGTCACACATTGATTTTGATGCAGTTTTCTATCCAGGTGGCCATGGACCACTCTGGGATTTGACAGAAGACTCTGACTCGGTCTCTTTGATCCAGAATATTTTGAAAGGCGGCAAACCAGTCAGTCTCGTTTGCCACGCTCCCGGAGTCCTGCGCGACGTCAAGGATGAGCAGGGTTTACCTTATGTCAAAGGCAAGAAGGTCACTGGCTTCACAAACTCAGAAGAAGAAGCCGTAAACCTGACCCACGTGGTCCCGTACCTTGTTGAAGATATGCTCAAGGAGAACGGTGCCTCTTTTTCAGCTGGAAAGGACTGGGAGGCGCATGTCATGCAAGACGGGCCTCTCATCACCGGCCAGAATCCCGGGTCTTCAGCCGAGGCGGCCAAATTGATGCTAAGCACCTTGAGTCAGAGCACTTAGAATAGCTCCGTATTCGAGGCTCCGATCGTCTCTGCAAGGCGACCGCCGACAACACTCGAAGGGCATATGTTGGGCCGCAAGGAGAATGTCCGGTTTCAGTGTTGCGATACGCCAAAGCGGCCCTTCGGGTTACGAAACCAATCCCTGTAATTCCCTCTCACAGCCCGGGCCCATCCAATCAATTTTCGTAAAGATAGATGAGATAGGAACTGAGGAAGTAGACCGTGAGCAGCGATAAGCTCACCCAGTTCAAATGGCCGAAGAACCGGTTTTTCGGGCGATAGAGCAGCGCGACGACAAAGATGCCGCTCATGATTACCCCAGCGAATGCCGAAGAGGCATGCACGGGCGAAACATCGGCGAAGATGCTGCCGCGGGTATATGCAAGATCGTCAATTGCCACGACTACGACGTCGAACAGGTTGCTGCCCAGCAGAGCCGCAATGGCCATATCTGGGGCATTGCGCTGCATGGCACTGACGACAACCACGAACTCGGGCAAGGAGGTAGCCAGAGCCACGAGAAGAGTCCCGATGAAGCTGGCCTGCCAGCCCGTGATCTGGGCGATTTCGGTTCCGATATACGGCAGCGCCCCTCCGGCAACGCCGACAATCAGCGCTGCGGCGATGTAGCGCGTCACGGCTTGACTGAGGGTAAGCGCATGACCCGGCTCACCCGCTTCCGGCGTGGTGATCGCAAGCCGCCGCTCGTGGAGAAAGGTAGCCCTGACGGCGACGAAATATACCAGGATGACCAACGGCGTATAGGCGCTGACATGAAACAGCGTGCCGCCGATGCCGGTATCCGCTGTCATGATCGTCAAGCCCACGATCCCGATCAGAACGACCCCGAACCCGGCCGTCAAAACGTGGCGCTGGTCAACTCGCGAATAGATCGGTTCATCAGGACACAAGACATCCAGTAGCACCAGAAGCACGAGGTTGAGCACACAGCTCCCAAGAGCATCGCCCAAGGCAATGTCCGGGGCATCGAACACGGCCACGGAACTAACCCCGGTGAACAGTTCGGGCACCGAAGTCGCCGCCGAGAGGAGGACCAGTCCGATCCAGGAATGAGGCAGTCCGGTCAGGCTTGAAATGGCCCCGGCGTAACGCGTGAGAGAGTGTCCGGCGAAACCGATCAGAACCGCGCAGATCGCAAGCAGGAGCCAGGGCAGTGCCGTTTCGATCATCGCGTAACGTCGCGCCGGACCAGTCTCACCAGCATGCCGCTGGCCTGCAGCAGAAGAAGTGGCGTCAGGCTCATCCCGAGAACAACGAGCCACATCGAGAGGCTCGGCGCGGCAAGGCCCAGAATCGCTGCTAGATCAGGCTGGTACACAGCCAGGACCAGCAGTGCTGCACAGAAGTGGAGGGCCGCCCATATCCAGCGATTCCCGGTCAGTTCATTTCTGAAAAGGCCGCCCTCGGGGCGCCGCATGTTGAAGACATGCCACAGCTGCGCGAAGGCGAGTGTGAGGAAGTTCACCGTGACTAGATCCTCGCCCTCCAGACCAAGCACGTGGCCGGCAACAATCATGGCGCCGAAGACCGCTGCGGTCAGAGTCAGGCCGTGGATCAGGATGCGACGCCATTGGGGCCTGCCCAGCAAGGCTTCCCCGGGCGGCCGTGGAGGGCGCTGCATCACGCCATCGTCACCTTTTGTTGTCGCCAGCGCAAAGGCGGGAAAGACATCGGTGACGAAATTGAGAAACAGGATCTGTAGGGGCAATATCGGCAGCGCCAGACCCAGCGCCACCGCCAGCCCGATGACCATGACTTCGCTCAGGTTGCATGAGAGCAGATAGGCGGCAAACCGCCGGATATTTCCGAAGATGACACGCCCCTCGGCAATCGCCTTCACAATCGTCGCGAACGAATCGTCGAGCAGGACCATCGCCGCCGCCTCGCGCGCGACATCGGTCCCGCGCTTGCCCATGGCGACGCCGATATCTGCCTGCCGCAGCGCCGGTGCATCATTGACTCCGTCGCCAGTCATCGCAACGACCTCGCCAGCCCGCTGGAAGGCGTGGACGAGGGCAAGCTTCTCCTCCGGGTTCACTCTGGCGAAGATCGTAGTCGAACGCAGCTCGGCCCCGTCGAAGTCGATGCGCGCGAGGTTGTGCCCCTCTATCGCCTCGGTGCCATCGACAGGTAGGCCGACCTGACGCCCAATGCTTCGGGCGGTAACGACATGATCGCCCGTTACGATCGCGACCTTGATCCCTGCGACGTGACAAGCCGCGATCGCGTTGGCAACGTCGGCACGGGCGGGGTCGTGTAAGCCCACTATGCCGAGCAGGACAAGATCGTCATAGAGCGGGGCGTCAGGGGACGGACCTGTCTTGCGGGCCAGCGCCAGTACCCGCAGCCCTTCGCCCGCAAGGCGTTCCACGAGATCACCCCATTCGGACCTGGCTTCATCGTCAAATGCGACATCTTGGGCGGCATGCCGAACCGCAACGCAGCGGGAGAGGACTTCTTCGGGGGCGCCCTTAATAGCATAGAGGTAGCTATCATCAGCCTCGTGGATGGTCGCCATCATGCGTATCGCCGTGTCGAAGGCATGTTCCTGCACGATCGGGTGTCGCGCCAGCAGCTGATCGCGGACAAGGCCTGCATTCGCGCCCGCGCGCAGCAGGGCGATCTCCATCGGGTCGCCGATTTCGGTCTCGCTATCCTGATCGAGCACACTAGAATTGCACAGGCAGGCAATTGTCAGAAGGCCCTCAAGCAAGGGCCCCTGGTCGCCGTCCATCGCGCCGTGGTCGAAAGGCTTCGGCACAAGCTCGTCAGCGGGCAGGCAGACCGAGGCCAGCGTCATGCGGTTCTCGGTCAACGTCCCTGTCTTGTCGGTCAGGATCAGAGTCACCGAGCCGAATGTCTCGACGGCGGAGAGGCGTTCGAGCAAAGCGTTCTGGCGGGCCATGCGCCACATGCCCTGGGCCAGCGCCAAGGTCGCCACGACCGGCAGCCCTTCGGGAATGGCCGCAACGCCAAGGGCGATGCCAGTGGACACCATCAGCACCGCATCGGAGCCGCGCGCCACGCCAATCGCGACGATTGCAGTGGTTAGGATGATCGTCAGCCAGACCAGCTGACTGGCCACGTCGGCCAGCCTCTGTTCAAGCGGGGAGCGTACCGGCTTGGCGCCCTGCACGAGTTGGGAGATATGTCCCAGTTCCGTCGCCACCCCCGTCGCGACGACAACACCGACGGCACTGCCGCCGGTGATCGCGGTTCCCTTGAACACCATGCTGGTACGATCGGCAAGGCGCGTTTCCGGCGGAACCGCGTCGGTGCTTTTATCGACCGGCATCGATTCGCCGGTCAGCGTCGATTCGTTGACGCCAAGATCGGCGGTATTCAGCAGCCGCAGGTCAGCCGACACGATGTCACCCGCTTCGACCATGACGATATCGCCTGGCACCAGGTCTTCGGCAGGCACGACTTTCGCCTGACCTTCGCGCCTGACATGGGCCGAGCGGACGCCAAGTGAGCGAAGGGCCTCCATCGAGTGGACCGCCCGCGCCTCTGTCGCATAACCGATAATGGTGTTGACGATCAGGACGATGAGGACGGCCGTACCTTCAAGGTGATGGCCGAAGACGAACGCCAGCACGGTTGCCCCCGCGAGGAGATAGACAATCGGACTCGTCAGCTGGTGCAGCAGAATCGTAAGCGTACTGGCGCGCTTGCGTTGTTCGATCTGGTTGGCCCCAAACCGCTCCAACCTCCGCTCCGCCTCGGCCTCGTCGAGACCTGTCTGGGGACCGACGTTAAGTCGGTCGAGCACCTCCTCGACTGTCTGGCTGTAAGCATCGGAAGCTTGTTGGACCTGCACTTTTATCTGCCGAATCCCGTCTTTGCGCCTTGGACAGCGAGAATACGCATGATGACAACGACATGCGAGCCCGATCCTTCGCAATTACCTGAATCCAGAGACCTCAGCTGGGCCGGAAGCGGACTGTCCGCTTTTGGCAGGCAGAGGGTGCAAAGCCGCCGTTCGGCTTGCGACCCATTTGCGGACGTTTGGAATTGGTCTCCTTAGCCATGTCCAATATGCGCGCTCCCGAGGCTTTCGAGGGCATTTCAGTTGCTCCAGCTCACCAGCTAGATCTTCACCCCGCGCAGCCGCAATGAATTGGTCACGACCGAGATCGACGACGCGCTCATGGCAAAAGCCGCGAACATCGGGCTGATGAGGATGCCGAACACCGGGTAGAGCACGCCAGCCGCGATTGGCACGCCAAGCGCGTTGTATCCGAGCGCGAAGAACAGGTTCTGCCGGATGTTGCGCATCGCTGCTTGCGCCAGTCGCCGTGCGCGAACGATACCGTCAAGGTTACCCTTCACCAGCGTAAGTCCGGCGCTCTCGATGGCTACGTCCGCGCCAGTGCCCATCGCGATGCCGACATCGGCCTGCGCCAGAGCGGGAGCATCGTTTACACCGTCGCCAGCCATGGCAACCCTTGCTCCTTGCCGCTGGAGTTCTTCGATGATCCGCGCCTTGTCTTCCGGCAGGACGTCCGCACAGATTTCGTCGATGCCGAGCTTTGCCGCGACGGCCCGGGCGGTGCGCTCGTTGTCGCCCGTGGCCATGATGATCCGCAGGCCGAGTTCGTGGAGTTCTTCCAAGGCCGCAGGCGTGGTTTCCTTGATCGGATCGGCGACGCTGACGAAGCCAGCCAGTGCCCCGTCGACCAGCAAGAACATCACCGTCTCGCCTTCGTCGCGGCGGGCATTGGTCCTGCCTTCGAGTGCGCCAGCGTCTCCGCCCAGGTCAGCAACCAACTTCGCATTGCCGAGTGCCACCTCCAGCCCATTGACGCTTCCCTTGACCCCCTTGCCGGTAACCGCCTCGAAATCTTCGGCCTTCCCAAGCTGCAGGCCCTGCTCCTGCGCTCCGTTAACGATCGCCTCCGCCAGCTGATGTTCGGACCCGCGCTCGAGCGTCGCAGCGAGCCACAGCACCTCGTCCGCGTCGTGCCCAGCCTCTGCCTCGACGGCGACCAGCTTCGGCTTGCCTTCGGTCAGCGTTCCGGTCTTGTCGACTATGAGCGTGTCGATTTTCTCGAAGCGTTCGAGTGCTTCAGCATCCTTGATCAGCACCCCGGCCTGTGCGCCGCGTCCAGTCGCTGTCATCACCGACATGGGCGTAGCGAGGCCCAGCGCACAGGGGCAGGCGATGATGAGCACGGAGACCGCCGCAATCAGCGCGTAGGAGAGGGCAGGGGCGGGGCCGAACAAGGCCCAGCCGATGAAGGCCAGCGCGGCAACGCCGATGACGGCGGGCACGAAGAATCCGGCGACCTTGTCGGCATATTTCTGGATCGGTGCGCGTGAACGCTGGGCCTTGCCGACCATCTCGACGATCTGGCTGAGCACAGTGTCCGCGCCCACGCGCTTGGCCACGATCACCAGGCTGCCCGTGCCGTTAATCGTCGCCCCGGTGACGCTGTCTCCGGCGGACTTTTCGACCGGGACGGGTTCACCGGTGATCATGCTCTCGTCGACCGAGGCGCGGCCCTCTATCACCTCGCCGTCGACCGGGACCTTCTCGCCGGGGCGTACACGCAGCCGGTCGCCTACCTGCACGTCCTCCAAAGGTATCTCATTCTCGTAACCGTCGTCGCGAATGACATGCGCGGTCTTGGCGGCAAGGTCGAGCAGCGCGCGGATCGCCTTGCCGGTTCCTTCGCGGGCGCGCAGCTCCATCATCTGGCCGAGCAGGACGAGCACGACGATCACCGCCGCCGCCTCGAAATAGACGGGCACGCTGCCATGCATGTCGCGAAAACCGATGGGGAAGATGCTCGGTGCGAGCACCGCGACGACGCTGAACAGCCATGATGCGGAAACGCCCATCGCGATGAGCGAGAACATGTTGAGGTTCCAGCTGCGGAACGAGCGCCAGCCACGCACGAGGAAGGGCCAGCCGCACCACAGGACGACGGGTGTGCCCAGCAGCAGCTCCGCCCATTGCGCGGTGTGCTCGCCCAGCGCGCTCCGGACGAAGCCGAGCCCGACCATCGGACCCATCGAGAGCAGCAGCAGCGGTATGGTTAGCACCGCGCCTATCCAGAAGCGGCGCGTGAAATCGACCAGTTCGGGGTCGGGGCCGGTATCCTCGGCGGAGAAGGTCTCCGGTTCCAGCGCCATCCCGCAGATCGGGCAGCTTCCGGGGCCGACCTGACGGATTTCGGGGTGCATCGGGCAGGTGTAGACCGTCCCCTCGGGCACATCCTTGTCCGCCTCGCGATGCGCCCCCGACAGGTAGTGTCCGGGGTCCTTCACGAACGTCTCGCGGCACCCGTTCGCGCAGAAATAGTGGGTCGCGTCATCGTGTGTGGCGGTGTGTTTGGCGCCGTCGATGGTGACCTTCATCCCGCAGACGGGGTCGATCGCGACGCCGTCGCCGGAATGGGCGTGACCTTCGTGGGTGCAATGTTCGTGATCGTGGGCCATCAGAACCATGTCCTTATGCCGATGAGCAGCGAGAAGCGGCTCGGGTCCTCTCCGGCGGCGCGGGCGTAGTCGGCGGAGGTGCCGACCTTGGCCTCGTAACCCACACCGACATAGGGCGCGAACTCGCGGGCGATCTCGTAGCGCAACCGCAGCCCCGCCTCGACCGAGGAAATACCCGCCCCGACGCCGATTGCGGGAATGTCCTGCGCCGAGAGTGAAACTTCCGCCCGTGGCTGGAGGATGAGGCGCTGGGTAATGCGCTGGTCGTATTCAGCCTCGATCCGCGCCGTCAGATCGCCTTCGTCCGACAGGAAGGCAGCGGCATCGATCTCGAACATATAGGGGGACAGCCCCTGCACGCCAAGCACCGCATGGGCGCGGCCTTCAGGCTCGGTATCGTAACGCACACCCGCCTGAAGGTCGAACCACGGGCCGATGGCGTGGCTCCACAGCGCCTGGATTTCGGCAGCCTCGACCGTGCCGCCAAATGCGCCTTCGCCCTCTGACTTGACCCAGAGCTTGTCGATGTCGCCGCCATACCAGCCCTGCCCATCCCACAGATAGAGGTCTTCGCCTTCGCCGATCTTCGCTTCCAGCCGGTCGACCATGACCGTACCGACCGAAGAACCGCCGACCTCCTTCACCAATTGCACTCGCGCGGGTGTCATGGCCTCAGTGCCGAAGATCGCATCGGCGGCATGGTCCGGGCCTTCCAGCGCGCGAGGCGGTGGGCCCGATGCGGATGGTGCGTCGACATCGGACGACATCGTAGCGTGGCCCATCGCCGGGTGATCCATTGCGGAATGGTCATCGGGCGCATTATCCTGAGGCGCGTCCTCCATCTGCATCTCGGTTTGCGAGGGCATGGCATGGCCTGCGTGACCAGATTGGTCCTGCGCCGCAGCTGGCACAGCAACCAGAGCGGCGGTGGCAAATAACGGCGCGCGCATCATGCCTCTCCCTCAGGGAATGGGCGCACGGTGACCACCTGCATCATCCCGGCATGCATGTGGTAAAGCAGGTGGCAGTGGAAGGCCCAGTCGCCCGGCTCGTTGGCGGTGAGGTCGAAGGTCGCCGTGCCGCCCGGCTGGACGATGACAGTGTGCCTCCTTGGCTGGTGGGCGGCGTCCGCGCCGTTGACCAGCTCGAAGAAATGGCCGTGCAGGTGGATCGGATGGGCCATCATCGTGTCATTGACCAGCGTCACCCGTACCCGCTCGTCAAAGCCGAAGCGGATCGGGTGATCGGTCACGGCATTGAGCTTTTTGCCGTCGAACGACCACATGTACCTTTCCATGTTGCCGGTGAGATGGATCTGCATACTGCGCTCGGGCGGGCGCACAGGATTGGGCGTCCTGGCCTTGAGGTCGGTATAGCGCAGTACCCGGTGATCGACCGTGTCGAGCCCAAGGCCGGGAAAGTCCATCCGGTCGACCGGCATGGGCGCAACCATGTCGACGCCCGGCCCTTGCGCGTCGTCGGGCAGTTTGGACATGTCGCGCATCGAATGGTCCATCGCCATGTCGCCGGAGCCGTCGGCAATTCCGGCCATCCTATCGTGGCCCGCATGGTCCATATTCATCTCGCCCATGCCCATGTCCGTCATGGTCAGCGTGACCGGCTCGCGCAGCGGCGGGACCAGCGCCCGCTCTCCGGGGTGTGAGGTCAGCGTGGCGATGCCCATGCCCGAGCGATCCATCGCCTCGGCGACCAGCGTATGCGCGCCTTCGCCAGGCTTGATGACGAGATCGTAGGTCTCGGCAGTGCCGATCTGCAGCTCGTCCACGGTTACCTCGGTCACGTCCTGCCCATCGGCCTGAATTACCGTCAGCGGCGTGCCGGGTATCCGCAAGTTGAAGAAGGTCATCGCCGAACCGTTGATGACCCTGAGGCGCACGCGCTCGCCGGGTTCGAATGCCAGTTCCAGATCGTCCATCGGTCCATGGCCATTGATGAGGTAGGTGTAGGTCGAGCCGGTCACGTCGAGAATGTCGCGCGGGTCCATCCGCATCCCGCCCCATTTGAGGCGCTCGGCCAAGGGCATGTCGCCTTCGGTCGCGGTCTGGCGCGTATAGTTGAAGTAGCCCTCAGACACCTTGAGCTTGCGCATGATCTCGTGCGGATGCGTCGGCGTGAACTCGCTCAGCAGCAGCACGTATTCGCGGTCGTAATGCCGCGAATGGTCTTGCGCCGCAGGATCGATGATAAGCGGACCATAATGGCCGGATTGTTCTTGCAGGCCCGAATGGCTGTGCCACCAATAGGTGCCTGCCTGCCTGGCCTGCCCCATTAAGGTGGTCCACCGGTTATGTTAGAGTTCCGGCGGTTGTG
>CAYOSE010000021.1:0-31672 GCA_964406535.1 uncultured Sphingomonadaceae bacterium | reverse complement strand
ATCTCGAACACCGCCGAATATGGCGACATCACGATCGGCCCGCGCATCATCACGGACGAGACCAAGGCCGAGATGAAGCGCGTGCTGGCGGACGTTCAGGCGGGCCGCTTCGTGAAGGACTTCGTGCTCGACAACCGCGCCGGCCAGCCCGAGCTGAAGGCGGCCCGCAAGGCCGCTGCCGCGCATCCGATCGAGAAGACCGGTGCCCAGCTGCGCGCGATGATGCCGTGGATCGGCGCGAACAAGCTGGTCGATCAGGAAAAGAACTGATCGACCGGGCGCGGGAGAGGAAATGCGCCTAGCCGATTGCCACAATATCGACGATTTCCGCCGCCTCGCGAAGGCCCGGCTCCCCTGGCCGGTGTTCGATTACATCGACGGGGCGGCGGACGACGAATTGAGTATGGCGCGCAACACCAGCGCTTTTGACGAGGCCGATCTCGTCCCAGACGTGCTTGCGGGCGTGGCAGAAATCGACACCTCGCTCACCATCATGGGTCGCAAGAACGCGCTGCCGCTGATGCTCAGCCCGACTGCACTGCAACGCGCCTTCCACCGCGACGGCGAGCGCGCGGTCGCCAGGGCGGCGGAAAAGTTCGGTGTGTGGTTCGGCATTTCCAGCCTCGCCACCCATTCGATCGAGGAAATCGCCGCGCTCACCAGCGGGCCCAAGCTGTTCCAGCTCTACGTCCATAAGGACAGCGGGCTGACCAATTCGATGATCGACCGATGCCGGGAAGCGCGTTTCGATGCGCTGGCGCTGACGGTTGACACAATCGTTGCAGGCAAGCGCGAGCGCTGCCTGCGCTCGGGCTTTACCCCCCCGCCACGCTTCTCCGCTTCCGCCCTGTGGAGCTACGCCACCCGCCCGCGCTGGACACTCGACTATGTTTTCGGGCCGAAGTTTCGCCTGCCCAATCTCGATGGCTATGTCAGCAAGGGTACGGGCGAAGCGGTCGGCATCCAGGAGTACGTCAACTCCATGCTCGACCCGGCAATGGACTGGGACATGGCGGCCCGCATCCGGCAGGACTGGGGCGGCACTTTCGCGCTCAAAGGCGTCATGAGCGCCGCCGACGCGCGCCGCGCGGTCGAGATCGGCGCGGATGCCATCTGGATCTCCAACCATGGCGGCCGCCAGCTCGACGGCAGCCGCGCACCGTTCGACCAGCTGCGCGAGATCGTCGATGCCGTGGGCGGCGAGATCGAGATCGTGCTCGATAGCGGCGTACGGCGCGGGACGCATGTGCTGAAAAGTCTCGCCGCAGGCGCTAACTGCGTCTCGGGTGGGCGGCTCTATCTCTATGCGCTGGCGGCGGCTGGACAGGCGGGCGTGGAGCGTGCGCTGCAGATTCTCAAGGAAGAAATTGAACGCGGCATGCGCCTGATGGGCGTGACTTCAGTCGCAGGGCTTACCGCAGACAAGCTACGCTGGCGGGCGCCACAATAATTTTTTGTTTCGCTGTTGCAGCATGATCGTGGACAAGGCCTAGGAGGCCCCCAGATAGGTGCCTTTGCAACAGGAGCCCCCAAAATGCGTAATCTTGCCCTGGCCCTCACCCTCGCCGCAGGTACCGGAACCCTCTCCCTCAGCGCGGTGCAGGCGCAGAACGAGGCCCCCGCCCTGCCCGGCCAGGTCGATGTCAGCCGCGTCACCAGCGGCACCTATGCGACCGATCCCGGCCACTCGCTGGTCGGCTGGCGCGCCAACCATTTCGGCTTCAACGATTATTTCGGCCTGTTCGGCGACGTGACCGGCACGCTGGTTCTCGATGCCGAGAACATCGAGAATTCCACCGTTGCAGTGACCATTCCGGTCGCCTCGGTCACCACGGCCAGCGCCGGCCTGACCGAACACCTGCTGAGCCCCGGCCAGGACGGTGCGGCGCCTGATTTCTTCGGCCCCGAACCGGCCCCCGCGACCTTCACCTCGACCAGCATCGAGGCCAACGGCGATACCACCGCGCTGATTACCGGCGACCTGACGCTGAACGGCCAGACCCATCCGGTGATCATCGCCGCCACCTTTACCGGCGCAGGTGCCAACCCGATGAGCCAGGCCGAGACGGTCGGCTTCGAGGGCCGCGCGGTGATCGATCGCACCGCTTTCGGCGTCAGCGCCTTTGCGCCGCTGGTCTCCAGCGAGGTGGAACTCGATATCACCGTAGCGTTCGAAAAGCAGTAATACCTGCCCGATCATGAAAGCGGGGCGTCGGTCTTTGCGGGCCGGCGCCACATCTCGTTCGCACCACAATCCGTGCAACACGGCGCTGGACAAATCTTAACCGACTGCCCATATCGTGCCCATCATGTACGGACGCACGCCCCTATCGCTGTTTCGACTTACACGCCCTTAGGCGTGCACCTGCCCCTGCGCGCGGCGCATGGGCCCCCGCCTAAGGGCACCTTCAGACCATTATTCGAAGAACAGGCGCGACGTGCAGCTTGCCGTGCGCGCAACAGGCGATAAGGCAGTCCAGCAATGCCGATGTTGAGTAATCTCGGGGCCAAGTACCGCCCCTTCCCGCAAGTCCCCATTGTCGACAGGCAGTGGCCCACACGCACGATCACCGCCCCGCCGCGCTGGCTCTCCACGGACCTGCGCGACGGCAACCAGTCGATCATCGACCCGATGGATGCGGTGAAGAAGAACCGCTTTTTCGACACGCTGGTCGAGGTCGGCGTGAAGGAGATCGAGGTCGGCTTCCCCGCCGCCGGGCAGACCGAGTTCGATTTCATCTCCAGCCTCGTGCAGTCGGGCCGTATCCCCGACGATGTCCTTGTGCAGGTGCTGACCCAGTCGCGCGAGGACCTGATCAAGCGCAGCTTCGAAAGCCTCGAAGGCGCGCATTCGGCCATCGTCCATCTCTACAACGCGGTCAGCCCGGCATGGCGCGATATCGTCTTCCGCATGAGCCGCGACGAGGTGCGCGAGATCGCCGTGACCGGCGCGAAACTGCTGCGCGACGAGGCGGCCAGGCGGCCCGACACGCAGTGGCATTTCCAGTATTCGCCCGAAACTTTCTCGACCGCCGAGCTCGATTTCAGCCTCGAGGTTTGCGAGGCGGTGATGGAAGTACTCGCCCCGACGCCGGAGAACCCGGTGATCCTGAACCTGCCGGCCACGGTCGAGGCTGCGACGCCCAACATCTATGCCGATCAGGTGGAATACTTCTGCCGCAACCTGCCGAACCGTGAGAGCGCGGTTATCAGTCTGCACACGCATAACGATCGCGGCACCGGAGTCGCGGCAGCGGAGCTGGGCATGATGGCAGGCGCCGACCGCGTCGAAGGCTGCCTGTTCGGTAATGGCGAGCGGACCGGCAATTGCTGCCTCGTGACGGTCGCGCTCAACATGTACACGCAGGGCGTCGATCCGGGGCTCGATTTCTCCGATATCGACAAGGTCATCGAAACGGTCGAATATTGCAACCAGCTGCCCGTCCATCCGCGCCACCCCTATGGCGGCGACCTGGTTTTCACCGCCTTCTCCGGCAGCCACCAGGACGCGATCAAGAAAGGGTTCGAGGCGCAGGAGACGCGCAATGACGAGCTGTGGCGCGTCCCCTACCTGCCGATCGACCCGGCCGATCTGGGGCGCAGCTACGAGGCCGTCATCCGCGTCAATTCGCAGAGCGGCAAGGGCGGCTTCGCCTGGGTGCTTGAAAAGGATCAGGGCCTGAAATTGCCCAAGCGGCTGCAGGCGAACTTTTCGCGCGCGGTGCAGGCCATGGCCGACGAGCTGGGCCGCGAACTCAATGCCGAGGATATCTGGCGCTGCTTCCGCGAAACCTATTTCATGGGTGACGTGCCCAAGCGTTTCCGCCTCGTCGATTACGAGGAAGGCGTGACCGGCGACGGCACTCGCATCTTCACCGGGACGATCACCGTCGACGGCGAAAAGCAGCGCGTTTCCGGACGTGGCAAGGGCCTGGTCTCCTCGATCCTCGCCACCATGCACGAAAGCTTCGGGCTGGAGCTCGACGTGCTCGACTATTCCGAGCACGCGCTGGGCAAGGGCACCGATGCCAAGGCAGCCGCCTATGTCGAGTGCGCCTGTCCCGATGGCAGGATTGTCTGGGGCGTCGGGATTGACGAGGACATCGCCACCGCCAGCGTGCGCGCTATCCTGTCCGCCGCCAACGGGGCACGGCGGGCCTGACCGGCAGCCGGTCGGCCACGGAGCCGGTTCCGTTCCAGAGCAATTCGGCCATCGCGTCGAGCTCGGTAAAGGCTACGCCCTGCCCAACCGGATCCTTGCGACTGAGCATGATGTCCCGCTGCTCATGGTCGAACAGGCGGCGGCGCAGTGCCGCCTGCAACAGTTCGAGCCGCATGAGCGCGTCGAGACAGGCCTGATCCTCGCCAGGTCCGCCATCGGCGCGCCAACGGGTCTCGATATGGCCAACGCGCTGGGTGACCATGTCGTTATAGCTGCGATGCGGCCCGCGATGCAGCGGCATGGCCGTTCGCAAAGCAGTCGATTCGCTCGCCGGGAGCAGGAGGCCGTTGGCGCGGAAATCGTCGAACAGGCGGCGCTTGCCCAGCGTCTCGAACAGTTTGGCGAAGCAGCGCTGCGACAATAGCTGGCACGGCAGCAGGTGATGCCGCTGCATTCCTGGCCGGTAATCGGCGGCTTCCCTGCGATTGACAGCTCTGAACGGGATAATCGCCCGCCCGCGATCCATGGCCCCGATTGCGGCATTCGCCGGTCGGCTTGTCAGGTCCCGCCTCTCCATGCGGTGACAATGCCCGACCCTTCGTTGACAATAAGTTGCATAGGTTCGCCCGAAGGCCCTGTCAGGACAACATTTTTTTCCAGAGTACCGTGTTCGACCAACCAGTGCATCAGCCGCAGGGCGACCTTGGCCGCATCGCCGCGTGGTTCGCACAAGGTCGGATCGAGATAGAGCTCCTGCCCGATGAAATGGGTCAGCCCCTCGCTCTGCAGCCCGCCATCCTCGGTCGGGGCGAGCGCGGCGAGCCCGAGGCCCGGGAAGGCCCCGCCATCAATCCAGCGCAGCACCGCCTCGCGGAAATAGCGCACATCGCTGAGCGAACGGGCGGGATGCCAGTTGACCGCGACAGCACCGGGCAGGCTGCACAAATGCGCCGCCAGTTCCGCCTGCGCGCGGACGACGGGAAACATCATCGCGCCGCCGACCAGATGCGGGCCCAGCGCCAGCGTGACCATTTCATAGTCGGACAGCGGCGTATCGACGGGCAGGCCAAAGGCATGAGCGGCCTGAACGGTGGGCGCGCCCTCCCCCGGCGCAAGTCCGACAAGGTCGTAGGTCAGACCGTTGACCAGCAGTTCCAGCCGATGGCCATTCTCTGGTGCGTGGCTGATCGTGAAAGCGCCGCCACTCTCGGCAAGCGCGCTGATTGCAGATAAATCCGGACGATTCTCGCGGGCAAAGACGAGCGAAACAGCCGTGGCAACCTGCCTGTCTTCCAGATGACGAGCGATGGCGAGCGATCCCGTAGCGGCCAAGTCCAACCCCCCCATGTCTACCTGAATGCGGGCTCAGGTCGACCCTACCCCGCATTTCCCCTCAAGGCGTCAACCTCACTTTAATCAGCACTGTTAACAGCGCCGTTATATCTGTCGAGGGTGGGCGGGCAAACCTTTCTTCCGTGCGCCAGTGCCTCTATCACCGGCATCATGCCGCAAACCCTGTCTGCCCTTGGCCTCGACCGTTCGATCTCGGGACGGATCTGGAAGCACCGCACAGCTGCCGGTGGGCAGGATTCCGCGCTGCAGGACGATATCGTAGCCCAGCTGCTGCTGAGCCGCGGGGTCGAGCGCGCCGACCTCGCCCGCCACCGCACGCCAACCTTGCGAAGCTTCCTGCCCGACCCCTCGGTCTTCGCCGACATGGACCGAGCCGCCCAGCGCATCGCCGAATCGGTGATCGCGGGCGAACAGGTGACGGTCTACGGGGACTACGACGTCGATGGCGCGACGAGCGCGGCGCTGCTGATCCGGCTCTACCGCACGCTCGGGCTGGAGGCAGGGCACTATATCCCCGACCGCCTGCTCGAAGGCTATGGCCCGAGCGGAGAGGCGCTGGTTGCGCTGGGTCAGCAAGGATCTACTCTGGTGGTGACCGTCGATTGCGGGGCGATGGCCTTCGATGCACTGGCGGCGGCGGACCAGGCGGGGATCGACGTGATCGTGGTCGACCATCACAAATGTGCACCCGAACTGCCGCGCACCCTCGCCCTCGTGAACCCCAACCGCCTCGACGAGAGCGAGACGGCAGCCGAGCATGGCCATCTGGCGGCGGTTGGCGTCGCCTTCCTGCTCGCGGTGGCCGTGGTGCGTGTCCTGCGCGAGCGCGGCTATTTCAAAGACCGCGCAGAGCCTGATCTGATGAGCCTGCTCGACCTCGTGGCGCTGGGCACCGTGGCGGACATGGCGGCGATCAAGGGGCTCAACCGGGCCTTCGTCGCGCAGGGGCTCAAGGTCATGGCCCGGCGCGGCAATACCGGCCTCGCCGCGCTGATAGATGCGAGTCGGCTGAAACGCGCGCCCGCCGCCAGCGATTGCGGCTTTGCGTTGGGCCCACGCATCAATGCCGCGGGGCGCGTGGGCGATTCGAGCCTCGGCGTACGTCTGCTCACGACCGAGGATGCGCCTGAGGCGGAGGATATCGCCAGCCGACTTTCCGACCTCAATGACGAGCGCCGCGCAATCGAGGCGGCGGTGCAGGAGGCAGCGGAGCAGCAGCTGGCCGCCCAGCACAATCGCTCGGTCGTCATCACCGCCGGAAAAGGCTGGCATCCGGGCGTCATCGGGATTGTTGCCGGACGACTGAAGGAAAAGACCGGCAAGCCTACCTTGGTGATCGCGCTTGATGAAGAGAGCGGTCAGGGCAAGGGCTCGGGCCGGTCGATTGCCGGCGTCGACCTTGGCGCAGCGATCATCGGCGCGCGCGAGGCAGGCCTGCTGGTGGCGGGTGGCGGGCACGCCATGGCCGCCGGCCTGACCGTCGAGGGCGAGCGGCTGGAAGCCTTCACCGACTGGATCGAGGGCCAGCTGGCTCGCCACGTCGCCCGCGCCGCCGGGCAGAACGACCTGTCGCTCGACCTCGTGCTGGCACCCGGCGGCCTGACGCCGCAGCTGGTCGAAGAGCTCGACGAGGCCGGGCCCTATGGCATCGGCTGGCCAGGGCCGCGCATTGCGGTGGGCCCGGTGCGGCTGGTGAAAGCCGATATCGTCGGCACCGATCACCTGCGGGTGATCGCGGCGGGTGACGATGGCCGCTCGTTCAAGGCGATCGCCTTCCGGGCGGCGGAGACCACGCTCGGCCAGACCTTGCTGAGCGCGACGAAGGGCCGCAAGCTGTGGCTGGCCGGGCGCGCGAAAATCGACGACTGGGGCGCCCGCCCGGCGGCCGAACTGCATCTTGAAGATGCCGCATGGGCCGACTGAAGCGCGCCGCAGCTTAATAGCTTGCCGAGCGCTCTTGACCGCAGGCGAACACCCCACTAAGTGCGCCGCTCGCCTTATGGCGTGGCCCCTTCGTCTAGCGGTTAGGACGCGGCCCTTTCACGGCTGAAACACGGGTTCGATTCCCGTAGGGGTCACCAAGGGCACTTTCGCCCAGGTGGCTTGCACGAGCTACAATCGGCCCCTTCGTCTAGCGGTCAGGACGCGGCCCTCTCACGGCTGAAACACGGGTTCGATTCCCGTAGGGGTCACCAGGCAAGAACCCTCAGCCCCTCGGCCTGACGGCCTAGTTCGCCCCGCCCTTCGGCGTGTTCAGCCCGGCAAAATTGTACAGCGCCACGGCGACCGATTTCTCGGCCCCGGCGAAGCCGTAGACCTTGCCCGCCCCCTCGATTACCTGGAATTCGTTGGCGGCGTGGCCATTGCCGCCCAGGCTGACCTGTCCGCCCATGATCGGCACATCGATCGAATAGTCTTCCGTGCCTGCGAACAGGTAAGCCGGCCAATAGCCGCCCATGATCGCCTCATCGCTGCGGAGCGGGGCATAGCCCAGGCCGAACGCGTCATACATCGCGGTCACAGCCCGGCCGATTTCGGTATCGGTGCTGGTCTTCGCCCATGGCACGTCGCCGACCACGTTGATCTCGACATCCTGATAGCCATGCGAGTCGAGATGGCGGCGGATCTTCTCCAGCAGGTCCGGCCCGCTCATGTTCGGCACATAGCGGATATTGTGCTTGGTCGTGATCGTGCTCGGCAGGATCGCACCCGAGCCGCCCGCAAACATGTTGCCGGCCCAGGCGCCATCGAGATTGAAGGAGGTGCCAAAGGTCGACATCTTCATGACCTCGTAAGGGTCGTCGGAGATGAAGCGGCCAACGCCAAGGTTCTCGGCAGCAGCTTCGAGGTCATAGCTGCTCGCCGCCGCGCGCATCGCGGCTTCGCGCTCGGGCGGCAGCGGCTCGATATTGTCGTAGAATCCGTCGACCAGCACCCGGTTCGTGTCGGGATCGTAGAGCGTGTTGAGCATTTTGATGTGACGCCACGCCGGATTGTCGACGGAGCGACCGAAACCGCCATGAATGTCGCTGCGGGTGGGGCCCCGCCCCCAGGATTCGCCGCTGGTCGTCAGCTCGATGAATAGGCACCCCTCCGAGCCCGACACGCCATAAGCGCCGCCGCCCGGCGACTGGCTGCCCCAGGCAGGCCCGTAAACGGCGTCCACACCCTCCAGCAGGTCGCTATGGTCGGCCATGAACTTGCGGAACCCGATGTCCATCCGCTCCTCGTCTCCCTCGGCGACGAAGCGGATGTTGACCGGCAGGGTCCCGGTGACCTCCCTGATCGACATCAGCGCGTTCCACATCGCCATGGCCGGACCTTTGGAGTTCTGCGCGCCGCGCCCGATCATCACCTTCTTGTAGGGCGCCCGCTCCACGATCTGCCCTTCAAAGGGCGGTGCGTCCCACAGGTCGGGCTGAGTGATAGGCATCGTGTCATACTGCCAGTAGATGGCCACGGTCTTGGTCGCCCCCGGCGCATCGCAGCGCGCGAAGACGACCGGGTTGCCCTGCGCCCCCCACTCCGTCTCACCGACATCGTAGACCGTGCTTTCCTGACAGCCGAGCTGGTCGAAGAAGCCCTTCACCATCTCGGCGGATTCCTGAATGCCCTCACCCGTGTTCGAGATGCTCGGCTGCTGGATCCACTTCTGCAGGTTTCGGACATGCTCGTCGATATTGGCGTCGATGAAGTCGAAGACCTTCACCAGGTCCGGATTGTGGATCTGTGCCATGTCGATTGCGACCGTCTCATCGCCATAGGGACGAATGCCCAGTTCCGGCACGCCGGACGCGCTGGCCGTCGTGTCCGAGGCGCTATCCTCGCTGCAACCGGTCGCCAGCGCGAGCAGGCCTACGCAGGCGAGCAACTTCACATTGGTGCGGGTGGTCATGGCAGGAGGCTCCCTATTGGATTGAGACGGACAGGTGATGCGAACGCACTTCACGCCGATGGGCACATGGAACAGCCGCAGTGGCCCGCTTCCGCGAGAAGCTACATCTTATCGCGCGCCGATTCCCGGCTAATCGCGGCGCCGCTGGATGGCTTCTGGCTGAATTCGCCCACGGGCCACGCCATCTGCGGAGATTTTCCCCACGGGGCCGCTACGACACCGGCGCTCGTCGATCCCGGCGCGCAAAATCCACCATCGGCATATGCTTCCCGGTGGCAGTCGTCATATTTGCCCGGTAGGGCGCTTAGCGTGAAAATCGCCTCGATCCCCTATGCCGGTATTGTCCTGGCGCTGGTCACCGGTGCAGTGGCCCTGATTTCCGGTGCCGATCCATGGCTGGTGGCGACAATCGTGCTGGTCTGGTGCGTTTCCTTCTGGCTGGTCATGCCCCCGCCCCCGCCGCCGCGCGTGGAAAAACCCGATGGTGTCCAGCTGACCCGCTCCGGCATGCGCGACCTGATCGAGCATTCGGGGCTGCCGATGCTGATGCTCGACGGCAATCGCATCATCGTCGCCAATGCCGCGGCGCGCGAGGCCGTGGGCAGCCACATCATCGGCCAGGATGCGCGCGTTGCCTTTCGCCACCCGGTCGCGGTCGACCTGCTCGCGCGCAGCGGTGGCGGCAGCGTCACTATTCAGGGCCTGACCGGGCCGAGAAGCAACTGGCAGATGACCCGCCAGCCCATTGACGAGCGCTATTGCCTGATCGAACTGGTGAACCGCACCTCCGAAGCCGATGTCAGCCGCGCCCATACCGATTTCGTCGCCAATGCCAGCCACGAGCTTCGCACGCCGCTGGCCTCGATCATCGGTTATATGGAAACGCTGGAGGACGAGGCCGAGACGCTGCCGCCCGAGCAGACGCGCAAGTTCTACGCCACCGTCCTGCGCGAGGCACGGCGGCTGCAATCACTGGTCGATGACCTGATGTCGCTGTCGCGGGTCGAGGCAGAAAAGCACGATCAGCCGCGCGAAAAGATCGACCTCGCGCTGCTGACTATGCAGGCCGCCCGCGACGGCGCCGGACCCGACCGGCTGGACCGGCTCGACTTCGCCCTGCCCGCTGGCGAGATGCTCGTTCGGGGCGACCACAAGCAGCTGGAACAGCTGGTCCGCAACCTCGTCGACAATGCCATGAAATATGGCAGCCCGGATGAGCCGGTGACGATTGCCCTGGAACCGGGCCAGCGCAGCATGGCGGTGCTGACCGTGCAGGATCGTGGCGAAGGCATCGACGCCGAGCACATCCCCCACCTCACCCGCCGCTTCTACCGGACCGATCCGGGCCGCAGCCGCGCGGGCGGCGGCACGGGCCTTGGCCTCGCCATCGTCAAGCACATCGTCGAACGGCATCGCGGACGGCTGGATATTGCCAGCAAGCGCGGCGTCGGGACCACGGTGACGGTCCGCATTCCGATGGTGGACAAGAGCGAGGCCTGACGCGGCCAGGCGCTAATCCACAGCCTTTTCGTCAACTGTAACATTGTGGTCATAATCTGGTCATAGCGGCGCCATCCTGTTGTCACAGGAAGATCATAGATTCGTCATGATCCGACTTTTACTCGCATCGACTGCGCTTGCCGCCACTTGCGGGCTTGCCGCGCCACTCCACGCCCAGGACGCCGATACGGCAGCCCTGCGGAGCCAGATCGAAGCCATGCGCGCCGAGATGGAGCGCATGAGCGCCCGCCTCGAAGAGCTTGAGCAGCGCGAAGCCGCCACCGCGCAGACCGCCGCCACCGCCGTCGAAGTCGCGCAGGCCGCGACCGTCGCCGCCGAGGCCGCGAAATCGCCCGTCGACGTCGCCTGGAAGGGCGCGCCGGAAATTTCCGGCGAGGGCGGCTGGTCGTTCAAGCCGCGGGGCCGCCTGCAAATGGATGCCGGTACGATCAACGCGCCCGATTCGACCGGCGTTGTCGATGGTTTCGGCAGCGAGCTGCGCCGGGCGCGCCTCGGCGTCGAGGGCGACATTCCCGGTGGTTTCGGTTACAAGTTTGAAGTCGATTTCGCTGGCAACAAGGTCGAGTTGACCGATGCCATCCTTACCTATGCCACGGGCGGCCTCACCATCAGCGCGGGACAGCACAACAATTTCCAGTCGCTCGAAGAACTGACCAGCGACCTGCACTCGTCGTTTATCGAACGCGCTGCCTTCACCGATGCCTTCGGCTTCGAGCGGCGGCTTGGCCTGTCGGCCCAGTACAAGACCGGCAACCTGCTGCTGCAGGCCGGCGCTTTCAGCGACAATGTCGGCAAGCTGCCGGGACAGTCCTTCAGCCTTGACGGCCGAGCGGTTTACATGCCCAAGTTCGGGAACGCCCAGCTGCACCTGGGCGGATCGGTCCATTATGCCGATCTCGAAACCGCCGATTCGGTGCGCTACCGCCAGCGCCCCCACGTCCATTTCACCTCGACACGCTTCGTCGATACCGGCTCCATGCCGGCCTATTCGGAGGCGGGCTACGGCCTTGAAGCGGCCGTGATCGCCGGGCCCTTCCATGCCGCGGGCGAAGCCTTCTGGCAGTCGGTCGACCGCAGCGACGCGCTGCCCGATGCGGATTTCTTCGGCGGCTACGCCGAAGTGGGCTATTTCCTGACCGGAGGCGACAGCCGTGGCTACAAGAGCGGCAAGTTCGATCGGATCAAACCGGCTCGTCCGCTGGGCGATGGCGGGATCGGGGCCGTCCAAGTGAACCTGCGCTATGACTACCTCGACCTGACCGACGGCCCCGTCGTCGGTGGCACGCAGGATGGCTATATGGGCTCGTTGATCTGGACCCAGACCGCCTATACGCGCCTGATGCTCAACTATGCGCGCCTGTCCTATCGCGACGCGGTGTTCCCGATGGCCGGAGGCGATGCCTCTTACGACGTCGATACCATCGCCATTCGCGCGCAGGTCGATTTCTGACCCGAGGCTATCAGGACAATCACTCCGCAGCCCGTGACGGGACACACAAGGCGGTCACGTCGTTGTCGCGAAACCGTCACACAACCTACCTAGCGCCCTGTCAAAATCTGCATCATCGAGGATCCTATGAAAAACACCCTCCGTTTCTCCGCCGTGGCCCTGGCCGCACTCTCGCTTGCCGCCTGTGGCTCTGACAGCGGCGGTTCGGGCCAGCGCGACGCGCTGCGGATCGTCGGCTCGTCGACCGTCTATCCCTTCGCCAAGCTGGTGGCCGAAAACTTCGCCCGCTCCAATCCCGAACTGGGTTCGCCGGTGATCGAATCCACCGGCAGCGGCGCGGGCATCGCGCTGTTCTGCGCCGGCGTCGGCGCCGATACGCCTGATATCGTCAACGCCTCGCGCCGGATGAAGGCCAGCGAACTGGCAACCTGCGCCGAAAATGGCGTGACCAGCGTCACCGAACTCCAGGTCGGCCTCGACGGGATCGCCTTTGCCGCTGCCAATGGCGGGCTTGACATGAACCTCACCCCGGAAATCGTCTATCGTGCGATCGCCGCTGCTCCCTATGGCGAAGAGCAGACCGCCAAGAACTGGTCCGATGTCGACCCGTCGCTGCCGAACAAGCCGATCCTCGTCTACGGTCCGCCAGCCACTTCGGGCACGCGTGACGCGCTGGTCGAGCTGGTCCTGAAGACCGGCTGTGAAGCGAACGACGGCATGGCCGCGATCGAGGTCGAGGACGAAGACCGGGCCGAGCAGATCTGCACCGAGGTCCGGACCGACGGCGCGTTCGTCGAACAGGGCGAGCAGGACAACCTGATCGTCCAGAAAATCGAGGGCAACCCGGACGCGGTTGGGGTTTTCGGCTTTTCCTATCTGGAAGAAAACATCGATCGCGTTCATGGGCTGACCATGAACGGCGTCGAGCCCACCTATGAGAACATCAGCAGCTTCGAGTATCTCGGGGCGCGCCCGCTGTTCATCTACGTCAAGGGCCAGCACCTCGACGCGATCCAGGGCATGCGCGGCTTCATCGACGCATGGGTGGCTTCGTGGAGCGAAGGTGGCCCGCTGGCCGGAATCGGCCTGGTGCCGAACCCGGCGGACGTCATGGCGGCCAACACGGCGGCGGCTGCCGACCTCCCGGCGCTGGCCGCCTCGGATCTGGAATAGGACCTAACGCCCTCGAATGACCGTCAGCAGCCTCCTTCTACTCGTCCTTGGACTGGGACTGGCGGGCTGGCTGACGGCCAGGCACCGCGCCCGCATGTTCCGCAGCGCGGCACCGCGCGGGCGCATCGCCTCGTTGCCCACCTATCACGGGTGGTACGCGGCGCTGTGGATCGTGGTGCCGACGCTGATCTTCGTGGTCGTGTGGCAAGGGGTGTCGGAGGCGCTGACGATGCAGCATGTGCTCGCACACCCTGCTGCCGATGACCTGCCGCCGTTCGGCTTTCGTCGCGAGGTTATCCTCAATGAAGCGCGGGCGGTGGCCACCGGCGCCGCCAATGCCGTCTTCAATCCGGCCGCGCAGGCGCTGGTCGACCCCTTCCGCGAGGCGATTTCGCGCTACCGCCTGATCGGCTTCGTGGTCGCGCTGCTGATTGCGGCGGTCGGCGCTGCACGCGCCTTCCTGACGATCAAGCCCGATTTCCGCGCCCATACCCAGGTCGACCGGATGGTGATGCTGGTGTTGCTGGTCGCCTCGCTGGTCGCGATCCTGACCACGATCGGCATTCTCGCCAGCCTCGCCTTCGAGACCTTCCGCTTCTTCGGGATGATCTCGCCGCTCGATTTCCTGACCGGCCTGCACTGGGCCCCCAACCCGATGAGCGCCGCCGATAATCCGGACCCGACGCGCTACGGCGCGCTGCCGCTGTTCTGGGGCACGTTCTTCATCGGCGCGATCATTGCGATGATCGTGGCCATTCCGTTCGGGATGATGAGCGCGATCTACCTCAACCAATATGCCGATCCGCGCCTTCGCAAGACGCTGAAACCCGCGCTGGAGATGCTCGCGGGGGTGCCGACCGTGGTCTATGGCTATTTCGCCGCGCTGACGATCGCCCCGGCAATCCGCGACATGGCCTTGGCGCTGGGTGTCTCCAACCCGTCGAGTGAGAGCGCACTCGCCGCGGGCCTCGTCATGGGGGTGATGATCATTCCCTTCGTCTCCTCGATGGCCGACGATTCGATTTCCGCCGTGCCCAGTGCGATGAGCGACGGCTCGCTGGCGATGGGCGCGACCAAGAACGAAACGATCCGCAATGTGATCGTGCCCGCCGCCCTGCCCGGCATCGTCGCGGGGATCATGCTCGCCATCAGCCGCGCCATCGGCGAAACGATGATCGTGGTGATGGCCGCCTCCACCGCCGCCAACCTGACTGCCAACCCGCTGGAGGCGATGACCACCGTCACCGTCCAGATCGTCGCGCTGCTGACCGGCGAAGGCAGTTTCGACCACCCCGCAACGCTCGCCGCCTTCGCGCTGGGTTTCGTGCTGTTTATGGTGACGCTGGCGCTCAACTATATCGCCCTGCGCGTGGTGAAGAGGTTCCGTGAAGCCTATGAGTGAGACCGCTGCCCTCGATGCGACAGCGCCCGCGCGCGTTGCCCCGACCCGGACGCCAGAGTTCGAACAGCGGCTGAAACGTCGCTATGCGCGCGAACGCCGGTTCAAGGCGCTCGGCATGGGCGCGGTGATCTTCTCGGTCGCCGTGCTGGTGTTCCTGCTGGTCAACATGCTCGCCAACGGCATTGGCGGTTTCCAGCGCACCGTTATGGACGTGCCGGTCGACTTTACCAGCGTCGGCCTGTCGGTGGACACAACGGCGGAAGCCTCGGTCGCGATTCGCTCGCTCGAAGGACAGGGGCTGGCCGACATCGTGGCGTTCAGCGCCGAGGACGCGCTGGGCGAAGAAGCCGCCGCGCAGCTTAATTCGCAAGCCTGGCGGATCGTCGCCGAACGGGTCGTTGCCAACCCGTCCCTGCTGCAGGAAACCCACACCTTTACCCTGCCCACCAGCGACGACCTGGCAGCCGCCTATGACGGCGATGGGCAGGCGGCGCTGCAGCCGCTCGCCCTAGAACTGGCGGACCGCGGGGTGCTGCACGACGAATTCGACAGCGGTTTCCTGACCCGTTCGGACGCAACCGACCCGCAGCTGGTCGGCATCTGGGGCGCGCTCAAGGGCTCGATCCTGACGATGATCGTGACGTTGTCGCTCGCCTTCCCGATCGGCGTGCTGGCCGCGCTCTATCTGGAGGAATATGCGCCGCGGAACCGCTGGACCGACATTATCGAGGTGTCGATCAACAACCTCGCGGCTGTCCCCTCGATCATCTTTGGCCTGCTGGGCCTCGCCGTGTTCCTGTGGATCTTCCCCAATTACCGCTCCGCGCCGTTGATCGGTGGCCTGACGCTGGCGCTGATGACCATGCCGGTGATCGTGATCTCCGCCCGCAATGCGATCAAGGCCGTGCCGCCCTCGATCCGTGACGGTGCGCTCGCCATCGGCGCATCGCCTGTGCAGGTCGTGTTCCACCACATCCTGCCGCTCGCCCTGCCCGGCATCCTGACCGGCACGATCATCGGCATGGCCCGCGCGCTGGGCGAGACCGCGCCGCTGCTGCTGATCGGTATGCGCGCCTTCGTGGCAACTCCGCCCTCGGGCTTTACCGACAACGCCACGGTGCTGCCGATGCAGATCTTCCTGTGGTCCGATGAAATCGATCGCGGTTTCGTCGAACGCACCAGCGCGGCCATCGTCGTGCTGCTCGTTTTCCTCCTGCTGATGAATGGCCTGGCCATTTATTTGCGTAACCGGTTCGAGAAGACATGGTGACAGAAACCAAAACGGCATTACCTTTCACGGCAATGACCCAGCCTGACGCCCAGCCCGCACCGGAACCCGAAGTCGCCGCCAAGATGCGCGCGCGCGATGTGTCCGTCTTCTATGGCGAGAAGCAGGCCATCAACGAGGTTTCGATCGACATCCCGACCGAATACGTCACCGCCTTCATCGGGCCGTCGGGCTGCGGCAAGTCGACCTTCCTGCGGGCGCTCAACCGCATGAACGACACAATCGCGTCGGCGCGCGTGACCGGGACGATCGAGCTTGATGGCGAGGATATCTATGCCAGCGGCATGGACGTAGTGCAGCTGCGCGCGCGGGTCGGCATGGTGTTCCAGAAGCCCAATCCCTTCCCCAAGTCGATCTACGACAACATCGCCTATGGTCCGCGCATCCACGGCCTGGCCGAAAGCAAGCCCGACCTTGACGAGGTCGTCGCCACGAGCCTGCAGCGCGCGGGCCTGTGGGAAGAGGTCAAGGATCGCCTGACCGATTCGGGCACCGCCCTGTCGGGCGGTCAGCAGCAGCGCCTGTGCATTGCCCGCGCCATCGCGGTCGAGCCCGAGGTCATCCTGATGGACGAACCGTGCAGCGCGCTCGACCCCATCGCCACCGCGAAGATCGAGGAACTGATCGACGAATTGCGCGGTCGCTACGCCATCGTCATCGTCACCCATTCGATGCAGCAGGCCGCCCGCGTCTCGCAGCGAACCGCTTTTTTCCACCTCGGCAACCTCGTCGAATATGGACACACGTCGGACATATTCACTAATCCGCGTGAGAAGCGCACGCAGGATTACATTACGGGCAGGTACGGGTGATGGTTGAGCATACGGTCAAGGCGTTCGACGAGGACATCACCCGCCTGCGCGGGCTGATCGCCGAAATGGGCGGGCTGGCCGAAGTGGCCATCGCCCAATCGCTCGACGCCATCGTCAATGGCGACGAGGCGCTCGCCCGCGACGTTGTCGAACGCGACCGCAAGCTCGACGCGCTCGAGGCCGAGGTCGACGCTATGGCCGTCCGCCTGCTGGCCCTGCGCGCGCCACTGGCGGAGGACCTGCGCGAGATCATCGCTGCGCTGAAGATCGGCGGCGTCGTCGAGCGGATCGGCGATTATGCCAAGAACATTGCCAAGCGCACCGGGCGGATCGAGGGCCGCAGCCGGTTTGAGCCGCTGACGCTGCTTCCGGCGATGGGCGAACTGGCCGCCGAAATGGTCCACGACGTGCTGACTGCCTATGCCGCGCGTGATCCGGTGGTCGCCCGCGAGGTGATCGTGCGCGACGAGAAGGTCGATGCCTTCTATGACAGTATTTTCCGCAACCTCGTCAGCTATATGGTCGAGAACCCGGCGACGATCAGCAGCGCGGCGCAATTGCTGTTTGTCGCCCGTAACCTCGAACGGATCGGCGACCACGCGACCAATGTGGCGGAAATGGTGCATTTCTCCGCGCTCGGTCATTACCCCGACGATATCGAGCGCTGACGCAAAATTGTCGCAAAAGTGACATATGGCCTCTGACTGAAACCGTGTGCACATTCGTCAATACGCAAGGGTAAATCCCCATGTCAGCCCCCAAGCTCCTCCTCGTCGAGGATGATATCGCGCTCGCTGAACTGCTCGAATACCGCTTTGCCAGCGAAGGCTACGAAGTCCGCGTCAGCGCCGATGGCGAAGAGGCGATGATGATGGCGGCCGAGGATGCGCCCGACCTGGTGATCCTGGACTGGATGATCGAAGGGATCAGCGGGATCGAGGTCTGCCGCCGCCTGCGCCGCGACAAGGCGACCGCGCATGTGCCGATCATCATGCTCACCGCGCGCGAGGCCGAGGACGACCGGGTCCGCGGCCTGGAAACCGGTGCCGACGACTACGTCACCAAGCCGTTTTCCCCGCGCGAACTGCTTGCCCGCGTGTCCGCCGTGCTGCGCCGGGTGCGTCCGGCGCTGGCTGGGGAAACGATCGAGGCGGGAGACATCCGGCTCGATCCCGTGGCCCACCGTGTCGAACGGCGTGGTCGTCAGCTGCAGATCGGGCCGACCGAATATCGCCTGATCAAGTTCTTCATGGAGCATCCGCGCCGGGTGTTCTCGCGCAGCCAGTTGCTCGATGCCGTCTGGGGCACGGGCAGCGAGATCGAGGAGCGCACGGTCGACGTGCATATCCGGCGGCTGCGAAAGGCCATCTCGGTCGAAAATGCCCGCGACCCGATCCGTACCGTGCGCTCGGCCGGCTACGCGCTGGAGCCGGTCTGAGTTCGCAAACACAGCGATTTGCCCCGTTCCGCGTCACCTAGACACTCAACTCGTCAGCTTTTTGCCCCGCTTCATCCGCTCGACTTTCCGGGTAACCACTCGTTTTTTCGAGAGGATTAACGAGTAAACAAGGGTATTTAGGCATGTTTGCGGAACTTGACCTGGCCTTGTGCATTGCGGTAGTCAGCACGATGAAGGTTCAGAGAGCTATTAAGTGAGGTTAGCCGTGAAGAAGATTATTACGCTTGCTGGCGCAGCTGCGCTGGTCGCCGGGCAGTCCGTTTCGGCGGCTGCCGCAACTGATGCCGCCCCCCGCGCCGCTTCGCCCGTGAGCACGAGTGAAAAGATCGGTGGTGGCAGCGAAGTCTGGCTCGTTCTCGGCTTTGCGGTGCTCGCCGCCGCGATCGTCCTGCTCGTCGAAGAGAGCGAAGACGACGTCGAGAGCCCGGCCAGCCCCTAGTTTCTGCTGACTATCGCATGATGGTCACAAGGTGAGGCCTCGCTTCGGCGGGGCCTTTCTTTTGCGCGCCGGGCATAACGGCTATCTGGCGCGACGCCATACCAGGTCGGACGCAGACTATCGGGCCACGTTACGCCGCGCCCCTGTTCTCCCATCAAAGTCTCCTCCGGAAATTCGGAACCCGGCAGCGCCCGTCGCCGTTGATTCTGCAAAAGGAGACTTTGCATGACCGATACAACAGACCTGAAGCAGAAGTTCTGGAAGGCGCTGGCCGACAGCCCGTTCCTGTTCCTCCAGTTCGATGGCGATCCCGAAGGCGCGGTGCCGATGACCGCCCAGCTGGACGAGGACGCCAACAGCACGATCTGGTTCTTCACGCGCAAGGACCACCACCTCGCGGCTGGCGGCAAGGCGACGGCGACGTTCGAGGCCAAGGGCCACGACATTTTCGCCCGGTTCACCGGCATCATCTCGACCGAGACCAGCAAGGCGCGGCTCGACAGGCAGTGGAATTCGATCGTCGAAGCCTGGTTCCCGGAGGGCAAAAACGATCCGAACCTCGTCATGCTCCGCATGGATCTGGGGCAGGCCGAGATCTGGAACTCCGACCTCGGCTTTATCGATAACGCCAAGATGCTGATGGGCTTCGACGTGCGCGAGGAAGCGCGCGAGGAGCATGCGGAAACCGTGCTGTAAGCCGCTCGAAAGCTTGATACGGGAAAAGGGGGCGCTCAGCCCCCTTTTTCAATTCAGCCCAGCAGGTCCGGGAACAGCCCGACCACCAGGATGCCGAGAAGCGCCAAGGGGCACACAAAGCGCACCAGCAGCAGCCAGATCAGGTGCAGGATGCCGCCAAGGCCGTTCTCGCTGTCGACCAGCCTGCGGTCCGCAATCCACCCGACGAAGAGCGAGGTCAGGATGGCTCCGATAGGCATGAACAGCTTGGCCGTCAGCCCATCGAGCACGTCGAACATGCCCTGCCCTTCGAACAGCGGAATGAAGCCAAGCGGGTGAAACCAGCCCATCGCGTTGAACGATAGCGCCGACAGCCCGCCCAGTACCATCGCTCCGGCGGCGATCAGCGTGGCACTCACCGGGCGCACGATACGGAACCGGTCGATCATCCAGGCAACGGGCGGCTCCATCAGCGAGACCGAACTGGTCAGGGCGGCCACGGCCACCATCACGAAGAACAACAGGCCGACCAGCGGCCCCGCCGGCATCGACTGGAATGCATGCGGCAGGGTCTGGAACATCAGGCCCGGTCCCGCATTCGCTGGCAGGCCCGCCGCGAACACGATCGGGAACAGGCACAGGCCGGCGATCAGCGCGACCGCCGTATCGGCCCCGGCGACGATAGTGGAGGTCCCGGCCAGATTGACGCTGCGCCCGACATAGCTGCCATAGGTGATCATGCAGGCCAGCCCCAGCGACAGCGAGAAGAAGGCCTGCCCCAGTGCCGCCAGCATGACCGGGCCGGTCAGCTTGTCCCACTCGAAGGTGAACAGGTAATCGACGGTCTCGTCGAAGGCACCGCCAAAGGCACCGTAGACCGTAATGGCAACCAACAGGAAGAAGAAGGCCGGCATCATCCATTTCGCGACCCATTCGATGCCGCTCGCTACACCCTTGGCCACGAAATAGAGCGTGACGCCCAGGAACAACGCATCGAGGCCGACCATCAGCGGCCCGTTGGCGAACAGTCCCGGCAGCAGCGCCTCGATTTCCTCGGCACTCTTGCTCTCGAAGGCACCGCCGAACGGCCCCGACTGGACGACATCGACCGCGAAAATACCGATGTAATACAGCACCCAGCCGCCAACTACGCAGTAGAACGACAGGATCATGAAGGAACCGAGTACGCCCAGATCGGCGAGCAGGCCCCAGGCCGGCGATGCCTTGGACTGCAAGGCCACACGGCGCACGCTTTCGGGCGCACTGGCCTGACCATGGCGGCCAATCAGCGTTTCGGAAAGTAGCAGCGGCAAGCCAATCAGCAGGACACAGCCAATATAGAAGACGACGAAGGCCCCGCCGCCATTGGCACCCGCTTCGGCGGGAAAGCGCCACAGATTGCCCAGTCCGACCGCCGAACCCACCGCCGCGAGGATGAAAGCAGTGCGTGACGACCACCCTTCACGCGCCGTCCCCGTCGTCGAAATTGTCATGCAATTGTCCTGTGTCCCGAAGAGCGGCAATGATGCATGGATTCCAGGCTCGCGTCGAGGGCCGTGTCTGCTAGGAAGGGGCTATGTCCACGACCTTCAATCTCGATACCTCCACCAGCCGGGCCAATCCGACCCCGGCGCCGATGCGGCGGCTGACCGTGCCCAAGATCCGCGACCGCAAGGCCGACGGCGTCACCGTCGAACCGCTCGTCATGCTGACCGCCTATACGGCACGGCAGGCGCAGTTGCTCGATCCGCATTGCGACATGCTGCTGGTCGGGGACTCGCTGGGCCAGGTGATTTATGGCCTGCCTTCGACCGTCCCGGTGACGGTCGAGATGATGTCCAACCACGCCGCCGCCGTCGTGCGCGGCTCGTATCATTCGCTGGTGGTCGTCGACCTGCCCTTCGGCAGCTACGAGGCCTCGCCCGAAGACGCCTTCGACACCGCCTCGCAGCTGCTGAAGGAAAGCGGCGCGGCGGCGGTCAAGCTGGAGGGCGGCGAAGCCATGGCTGAAACCGTGGCCTTCCTGACCCGGCGCGGCATTCCGGTGATGGGCCATGTCGGCCTGACCCCGCAGGCGGTCAACGTGCTGGGCGGCTATGCCGCGCGTGGCCGCAGCGATGCGGAGGCGGCCAAGATCGTCGGCGATGCTGTCTCGCTATGCGGGGCCGGGGCCTTTGCCATCGTGGTCGAGGGCGTGGTCGAACCGATCGCCATCGAGGTCACCGAGAAGGTCGCCTGCCCCACCATCGGCATCGGCGCCTCCGCCCAGTGCGACGGGCAGGTGCTGGTGACCGAGGACATGCTGGGCATGTTCGAGCGGGTGCCGCGCTTCGTCAAACGCTATGACGACATTGCCGGGTTGATCTCCCGCACGGCGGAGACCTATGCCAGGGAGGTTCGCGAGCGGGCCTTCCCCGGTCCCGAGCAGACCTACCAACCGCGCTGAGGCGGCCTGAACTTACCTCCCCCAATTCTGCAAGAGAAACGCCGCATGGCCACGCTGCTGCAATTCTACAAGTTCTCCTTCATCTTCACCGTCATCTGCCTCGGGCTGGGCGCGTGGTATGGCATCGGCAGTACCGGCACGCTGGCCGGAACCGCACAGATCCTGTGGATCATCGTCGTGCTGTCGGTGCTGGAGATCTCGCTCAGCTTCGACAATGCCGTGGTCAATGCCTCGGTGCTCAAGGAGATGGACGAGGTCTGGCAGCGCCGCTTCCTGACCTGGGGTATAGCCTTTGCCGTGTTCGGCATGCGCGTGGTGTTCCCGCTCGCCATCGTTGCCATTGCCGCCGGGATCGGCCCGATGCAGGCGCTCGACCTGTCGCTCAACGACCCGCTGGAATATGAACGGCTGGTCTCCAGCGCCCATGTCGGCATTGCCGGGTTCGGCGGGGCGTTCCTCGCCATGGTCGGCCTCAAGTTCTTCTTCGACGAGGACAAGGACATTCACTGGATCAGTTCAGTTGAACGGTTTCTGTCGAAATTCTCCGCCCTGCCCGCCGCCGAGATCGCGCTGCTGCTGCTGACCTTGTGGGGCATTTCGACGATCCTGCCGGACGAGGAGGCGCTGACCTTCCTCGTTGCCGGCATTCTCGGCCTCGTCACCTTCATCGCGGTCGAGGGCATCAGCCATATGCTGGAGATGCGCGACGCGGCGGCCAAGGCAGCGGGCGCGGTCGTCCGCAGCGGCCTTGGCGGGTTCCTCTACCTCAACATCCTCGATGCCAGCTTCAGCTTCGACGGCGTAATTGGCGCCTTCGCCCTGTCGAACAACATGGTGGTGATTGCACTGGGCCTGTCGATCGGGGCGATGTTCGTGCGCTCGATGACAATCCACCTCGTCCGCAAGGGGACGCTGGCGCAGTACCGTTATCTCGAACACGGCGCGTTCTGGGCGATCATCGTGCTGGGCGGGATCATGCTCGCCTCGGCCCGGTTCCATATCCCCGAGACGATTACCGGGTTGATCGGCGCGGCGCTGATCGGCCTGTCGCTGTGGTGGTCGGTGCGCCACCAGCGCAAGTTGAGCAAGGAAGAAGCGGCTACGACGCCGGCCGAGTAATCTCCGGCGGGTTCAGCACGGCGGCAATTCGCGCGGACACGATCATCTGCGCCAGGTGGTAGATCAGCACCGGCACCAGCAACAGGCCGGCGACGGCGGGCGGAAACAGCACGGCAGCGAGCGGCGCGCCGATGGCGATGCTCTTTTGCGCGCCCGCAAACAGGAAGGCGATACGCGTTCCCCGGTCCAGCCCCACCAGCCCGCCGAGTAGCCACGAGCCCAGAAAGCCGAACACCAGCAGCGCCCCGATCAGCACCAGCATCGCACCCCAGACCTGCGGCGCCATGCTGGTCCACAGGCCCTGCGTCACCGCGCTGGAAAAGGCGATATAGACGGTCATGGCGATGACCCCGCGATCGAGCCATGAGACCAGCGCCTTGCGCTCCTGCACGTAATGGCCGAGGCGATCCTGCAAAATCTGGCCAATAACGAAGGGCAGGATCAGGATCATCACGATCCGGCGCAGTGCATCGAGGTCCAGATCGACGCTCTGCGTGCCTGCCAGCAACGCCAGCAGCGGCGCGGTGATGAATACGCCGAGGATGTTGAGCACCGCCGCCGCCACGACCGAGGCCGCAACATTGCCGCCAGCGAGCGAGGAATAGGCGGTCGCCGATTGCACGGTGCTGGGCAGCAGGCCGAGGAACAGCAGGCCGAGCGCCATTTCTGCGGGCAGCCAGCCATCCGAAATGTGCGACAGGGCCAGCCCGGCCGCGCCCATGGCGATAAAACACCAGGCGGCCAGCGGCAGCAGGAACCGCCCTTTCAACAGCCCCTCGCGCACTTCGGCGCGCGGCAGGCGCAGGCCATTGAGCAGGAACAGCACGAAGATGCCGCCATTGGAAACCACGCGGGCCACTTCGTAGCCGTCCTCGCCGACCGGCACGAAGGAGGCGAGCACAATCGCCAGCAACAACAGCCGGACGAGCGGATCCAAGGTGCTGACGATACGTTTCACGGGCATGGGCGGCCCCTGCCCGCGTCCTGTCAGCTTTGCAAATCGTATTGCTTGAGCAGATCGTAGAGCGTCGGGCGGCTGATCCCGAGCATCTTGGCCGTGCTGGAGATATTGCCCTCGCTGCGCGCCAGTGCGTGGCGGATCATCTTGCGGTCCGATTGCTCGCGCGCACTCTTGAGGTTGAGCGCGGTGGCCCCCTCTTCCTCGTCCCCGCCAAGGTCGAGATCCTCGGCCTTGATCAGCTTGGCATCGGCCATGATGACCGCGCGCTTCACCCGGTTTTCCAGTTCGCGCACATTGCCCGGCCACGGCCAGCCATCGATGGCCGCCAGCGCATCGGGCGCAAAGCCGGTCACCTGCGGGTTCATCTCGGCGGCGAAGCGCTTGAGGAAGGCCTTGGCGAGCAGCGTCGCATCGCCGGGCCGTTCGGCCAGCGCCGGGATCTTCACGACGATTTCGGCAAGGCGGTAGAACAGGTCCTCGCGGAAAGTCCCGACCGCGACCATTGCCTCCAGGTCCTGATGCGTGGCGCACACGATCCGCGTATCGACCGCAATCGACTTGCGCCCGCCGATCCGCTCGATCGTGCGTTCCTGCAGGAAGCGCAGCAGCTTGACCTGCAGCGGCAGCGGGATGTCGCCCACCTCGTCAAGGAACAGCGTGCCCCCATCGGCCAGCTCGATCTTGCCCTCCGTGGTCTTGATCGCGCCGGTAAAGGCGCCCTTTTCGTGGCCGAACAGCTCGCTTTCGAGCAGGTTTTCCGGGATCGCCGCGCAATTGATCGCGATGAAGCCCCGCTCGCGCCGGTCGCTTGCGTCATGCAGGCCGCGGGCGAGCAATTCCTTGCCGGTGCCGCTCGCGCCCAGCAGCATGACCGAGACATTGGTGTTGGCCACCCGCTCGATCGTGCGGGCGACCTTCACCATTTCGGGCGCGGCGGTGATCAGCCCGCCCAGCACCTTGTTGCCCTCGCCCGCCTTCTCGGCCAGCGCGCGGTTCTCCTGCTCGATCCGGTGGAGGTTGAAGGCGCGGCGCACGATCAGGCCGAGCTGGTCGATATCCACCGGCTTCTGGTAGAAATCATAAGCCCCGCGCTCGATCGCGGTCAGCGTGCTCTCGCGCGCACCGTGGCCGCTGGCAACGATCACCTTGGTATCGGGTTTGAGCGCCATGATCGCATCGAGCACGGCAAAGCCTTCGGTCGTGCCGTCGGGATCGGGTGGCAGGCCAAGGTCGAGCGTGACCACCGCCGGTTCCTCGGATCGCAGCACGGCAATCGCGGCCTCGCGGTCGCCCGCCATGACGACCTCGAAATCGTCATAGGCCCATTTCAGCTGCGCGCGCAGCCCCTCGTCATCCTCGACGATCAGCAGTTTGGGTTTGGCGTTGCCGGATTTCCCCTGGGCCATCATGCTACCTTGTTGTTCTTCTGGCCGGGCAATGCCGGTCGGTCATGCAGCGCGCGGTAAAGGCTCTCCGTCTGTGCCAGCGGGAAGCGCAGCTGGAAGCGAGTGCCCTCGCCCTCTCGCGATTCGACGTCGAGCCGCCCGCCCATTGAACGGATCATTTCGCGCGCCTCGTAGGCGCCAATGCCGAAGCCACCCTGCTTGGAGGAATGGAACGGACGGAACAGCCGTGTGCGGATGAATTCCGGGCTCATGCCGGTACCCGAATCGATGATCTCGATGCTGGCGGTATTCGTATCTGTTCGCAGGTCGACAAAGACTGGCGATTGCGGCTCGCTGGCATCAAGCGCGTTCTGCACCAGATGCACGAGCGCCTGCTCCAGCGCCTCGGCATTGGCCATCACGCGGCACGGCGCCCGATCGATGCCGACCACCGGGTGGCGCCCTTCATACTGCGCGATGACCTTACCCACCAGCGTATCGAGCGAGACTTCGGACAGTTCGCCGATCCCTTGTGCGCCATAGCGTCCGAGCCGCGACAACAGCGTCTGCAGCTTGTCGGTGCTGTTCCGCAGCGTCAGCAACATGTCCTTGCGGAATTCCGGGTTGTCAGCGTGCTTCTCGGCATTGCCGGCCAGCAGCGACAGCTGGCTGGCGAGGTTTTTGATGTCATGCATGACGAAGGCCATGCGGCGGTTGAACTCGTCAAAGCGCTGCGCCTCGCCCAGCGCATTCTGGCTCGATTGTTCGGCAAGGTAGCTCGCCAACTGACGACCGACGATCCGCAGGAGGTCGAAATCCTCCCAGTCGAGGCGCCGCCCGACCACCGGACGTGCCAGCACGACGATGCCAATCAGGCGCTCATAATGAAGCAGCGGGACCAGCGCCCAGGCGGCCTCATCCTCCTGCAACCAGGCGGGATGCGCCGATTCGGGAATGCCCTCGACCCGCTCGCCGCGCATGTCGTCCAGATCGAGGATGAACTGGCTCTGCTCGAAAAAGCGCGCGCCGTCGCCGTTCATCGCCAGCGCAGGCACCTCGATGCCGGGCCATTGCCAGCGCGCATCGAGCGCCAGCCCGCCCTCTTCATGCGGACTCAGCAGCAGGCCGCCCGGGCTGTCGGTGATGTCGGCCACGGCCTGCACCGCACGCTCGTGGAGCGGCGCAGCCTGCGGTCCGGCACGCCCGATCGTGTCGGTAAAGCGCAGCCACTCGGCCCGGTAGTCGTAGCGATGCTGGAACAGGTGCTTGGAGATCGTCACCCGCAGCCAGCCACGCAGCCGCTTCGACGGCAGCACGGCGAGCGCAACCAGCGCCGCCACCAGCACCAGCCCGCCCTGCATCCATGCCGCGAATTCGCCGCCCAGCAGCGCCGCGCCGCGCGCCAGCAGCATCATCGCTGCAAGATAAGCACCGATCAGGACCAGCGAGAAGGACTGGAAGGCAAAGCCGCGCGAGGGTCGCAGCCGCAGGTCGCGTTGGCCGCTGTGCAGGCCCAGCGCAAAGAAGATCGCCGCCACGACCAGCGCTGCACCGCGCATTCCGGACAGCAGGATGGGCGGCGAACCGATGATATAGGCAATCGTGTAGAGATTGAGGTCGTAGAGCCAGATCGTCGCCAGCGCGGCAGCCGGCCAGCGCAGGGTAGCGCGCGCCTGTTGGCCAGCCCCGGCATAGAGGTTGTGTACCAGCACCAGCGCACCAACGCAGAACAACAGGCGGAACAAGGTGGCAAAGCCGCCCAGCGCCTCTTGCGCCTGCTCGACGCCGAAGGCCTGCAAGGACGCGCCGAGCAGCGCCATCTGCATCGCTTCAACAAAGATCAGTGAGAAAACGACCGGGCGGATGGGCCGGATATTCTTGTCGCGCTCATCGCTGGCGAACAGGCGGTGCAGTGTCCACAGCCAGGCCAGATAACCGATGCTGAGCACCGCTCCGCTGGCGAAATGCTGCGGCCCGAGCACGGCGAACAGGCCCGCCCCGATCCCGCTTGTCGCAAAGGCCAGCCCGGCCGCACGATAGGCCGGACGCATCATGCCCTGCCGCGTCGCCAAGCGCATAGCCAGCAGCAGCGCCACCAGCGCGGCAACCGCGTTGATGATATCGAAAAGGATGGCCTGGTTTGCCGACATTTTCCGCCCGTGCGATCGCCGTCGGACATCGTGCCGACACTGCCCGGTCTAGGCGCGAGGTGTGAAATGTCGGTAAACTTTACAGACCATCCTTAATTTTGCTTTTTGTCAGAGACTTATTCGCTCAGGCTATCAGCCGCGTCCTGCGCCGCATCGCCGATCTGGCCGGCGGCTTCGCCGACATCCCCGGCAGCCTCGGCAATGGCATTGTCGCGCGCAATCTCGGCCCCGCTCGACTGGCTGAACAGATAGAGTCCGGCCACGCCCAGCACCAGTACGACAAGGATCAGCACCCATTTGCCCATGCCGCCGCCGCTGCGGGCGGATTCGCCATCGGTAATCACCGTGGTGTGGGTGTGCGTATCGCCGGTGGGCGTGCGCGTTTCGGTAATGCGTTCTTCAGTCATCGGATTTCTCCTCGGTTGGCAGGAAAAATCCGCAAAACCCTGTTCGGGTTCCCGAAGTTCCGGGTGGCTACATGCCGTAGAAGGTCACCAGCAGGAAGCTCAGCGTCGCCACCATCAGCAGCACCAGCGGCACGCCGGTCCGCAGGTAATCGGCGAAACTGTAGCTGCCTTCGGACATGATCAGCATGTTGGTCTGATAGGCGATGGGTGTCGCATAGCAGAGGTTGCAGCCGAACAGCACGGCGAGGATCAGCGGCTCTTGCGGCAGGCCCAGCTCGGTGGCGATGTTGAACGCGATGGGTGTCCCCACGGTCGCTGCTGTCGCGTTTGAGGCGAAGTTGGTGAGCAAGGTCACGAACAGCATGATCGCCGCCAGCACACCTGCGGCCGGCAGGTATTGCAGCCCCAGTGCGAGCACCTCGCCCAGCCAGCCCGCAGCACCGGAATCTAGGATGATGCGTCCGATGGCAATCGAGGCCGCGACCAGCACGATTACCTTGCCCGACAGCGCGCGTCCGACGCGGTCGAACTTCACGCAGCCGGCCACGAACATCAGTATGGCCCCGGCCAGCGCAGAAATCGCGATCGGGAACAGGCCAATAGAGGCGGTGAAGACCGAACCGAACATGATCGCTGCGGCCAGCAAGGCCTTCGACCGGCGTGGCTCGATCCGCGCGCCCTCAAGTTGCAGGAGGCTGTCGCCATTGGCGAAATCTTCCAGATCGTGCGGCAGGCCCATAACCAGCAGCACATCGCCCTCCGCCATGCGGAGCTCCATGTCCTGCTGGACGGTCGGCTGCGCCAGCAGGCGCTGTGGCTTGTGGATGCCCAGCACGGCAACGCCGTAATTGTCGGCGATGCCCGAGGTCGCGAGCGTCCGCCCGAGAATTCGCGAATCGGCGGTCACCACCATCTCGACGACCGAGATATCCTCGCTCGCCGTCCTGGAGACGCCGCGAATTTTCTCGATGATCCAGTTGGGCGCGACCTGCCCCTTGAGCACCCTTACAGCGTCCTCCAGGCCCCTGTGCGTACCCGAGATCAACAGGCGATCGCCGGGCTGGAAGGTGCCGTCGGGTCGTTCCTCGAAGCGGAAATGGTCGGGCAGTGTCGGCGCGATCTCGTCGAAATGCTTGCCGACCAGCTCGCTCGACGGCGGGATCCGCATGCGGGTGTAGAACCGGCGAACCTGCTGGATTTCCTCGCCCCGGTTGTCAGGCAGCAGGCGCGGCATGACCAGCCAGAGATAGGGAAAGGCGACCAGCGCGGCGGCCAGCACGATCGGGGTGAAGTGGAACACCGACATCTGCGGCATCCCAAGGTCCGAGGCGATGCCGACCACCAGCAGGTTGGTCGAGGTGCCGATGGTGGTTGCCATGCCGCCAATCAGCACCGCCGCGTTGAGCGGGATCAGCGTCTTCGAGGCGGACATCGCCCCGCGCTCGGCCAGCGCGACGAAAATCGGCATCAGCAGGACGATGACCGGCGTATCGTTGACCATCATGGACAGGAACGCAGCCAACAACAGCGAGACGAACAGGCCGAGCTGGAGATTGATCTTCCATACCCGTTCGAGCAGTTGCGCGGCGGGCTCCAGCGCGCCGGTTACGACCAGCCCCCGGCCCATGATCATCAGCGAACAGATGGTGATGAGCGCGTAATGGCCGAAGCCGGAGAAGGCGAGCGCGACCCCATCGGTCTCGGTCGTGTGCGGCAGCGGGAAGAAATAGAGCCCGACTGCGATACAGGCGATGGTCAGCAGCGAGATGATCTCGATCGACATCTTGCCGCGGGCGAAGGCCACGAAGACCAGCACCGTCATCAGCATGGCCGCCAGCGCGTGATAGGAAGGCGGCTCAATCATGCACAGGTCGTCCCATGAGTGCAGCCTAAGCGCAAGTCGCAAAAAGGAAAAGCGGTGCGCGCTTTTGCGGGACATAATCGAGCATGCCGGGTTCGCAAGCGCGAATGCGCGTCCGCAGCGGTAGCGCAGAAAACATCGCACTCAAGTAGCGCTCCGCGCGATAGTGCAACAACTCCTCGCTCAAGTAGCGAAGCGGTAGCGCAAAAAATGTGGTGCCCCCGGCCGGAGTCGAACCGGCACTTCCGTAGAAACTCGATTTTGAGTCGAGCGCGTCTACCAATTCCGCCACGGGGGCTTTGTCCATATCCCGGCGCTTAGCGGGGCAAGGTCGCACGTTCAAGCAAGCCTGTGCGTGCGCTCGCGCCCCGTCTCGGTTCAGGCCTTGAGGGCCTCGGCCACCAGCTTGTGCATACGCGGATGGAGCGAGCCATTGCCGGCGATAATCTGCTTGTCGCAGATCGGCAGCGAGCGCCCGCGATAATCGCTGACGAAGCCGCCCGCCTCGCGTACCAGCAGGCACCCGGCGGCGGTGTCCCAGGGCGCAAGGTCGCTCTCCCAGAAGCCGTCGAAGCGGCCAGCGGCCACCCAGGCGAGATCGAGCGAGGCCGCGCCATAGCGGCGCACACCGGCGATGTTCGGCCCGAGCCTGGCGTAGATCGCCGCCCATTCAGCGAAATTGCCGTGGCCCTGATAGGGCATACCGGTGGCGATCAGCGCTTCGGAGAGATGCCGACGGCCCGAGACCCGCAGGCGCTTGTCCTGCAACCAGGCACCGCGGGTTTTCTCCGCCCAGTAGGTCTCGTCGGTGATCGGCTGGTAAATGACCCCGGCAGTCACCTCCCCCCAGCCCGAGCCGTCGAGCTTTGGCTCCTGCACGGCGATGGAGATCGCGAAATGCGGTATGCCGTGGAGGAAGTTGCTGGTCCCGTCGAGCGGGTCGATGATCCAGCGCGGCTTGTCCGGCTCACCCTCGATCACGCCCGCTTCCTCGAGCACGAAGCCCCAGCCCGGACGCGCCGTCTTGAGTTCGTCCCACAGGATGCGCTCAGCCGCCTGATCCGCCTTGGAGACGAAATCGGACGGGCCCTTGCGGCTGACCTGGAGGTGTTCAACTTCGCCAAAGTCGCGGCGCAAGCGGCCACCCGCCTTGCGGGCCGCCTTTTCCATTACGCGGACAAGACCAGAATACATCGACATGAAGGATCAGCTCGCCTTGCCGACATAGGACTGTTCGTAGACGTCGACCACGATCCGAGTGCCGCTTTCGATATGCGGCGGAACCATGATGCGAACGCCGTTGTCGAGCACCGCAGGCTTGTAGCTGGAGGAGGCGGTCTGTCCCTTCACCACCGCATCGGCCTCGACAATCTCGGCCTCGACCTGCGCGGGCAGCTCGACCGAAATCGGCTTTTCTTCCCACAGTTCCAGCTTCACCTGCATGCCGTCCTGCAGGAACGGGCGAGCATCGCCCAACAGGTCGGAGGGCAGGTTGATCTGCTCGAACGTATTCTGGTCCATGAACACCAGCATGTCGCCATCTTCATAGAGGAACTGGTATTCCTGCGTGTCGAGGCGCACCTTCTCGACCGTGTCGGCGCTGCGGAAGCGGACATTGGTCTTGCGGCCAGCCTGCAGGTTCTTCATCTCGACCTCCATATAGGCGCCGCCCTTGCCGGACTGGGTGTGCTGGATCTTGGCGACCTTCCAGATG
>CAYOSE010000020.1:0-31754 GCA_964406535.1 uncultured Sphingomonadaceae bacterium | reverse complement strand
CCGCCCCGGCCAGGCCGTCGAGCAAGACGAAGCCCAGGTCGCTGCCGAGCGGCAGCCAGCCGGTCGGGGCGCCAAAGGCAATGGCAAAGCCGATGGCGGCGAAAGCCAGGGTCGCAAAGGCAAAATCGAGCACGTTCTTCTGCGCCACGCTGATCGCGTTCTTGGTCCTGACGGACCCGGCTTCAAGCAGCATGAAGCCGATCTGCATGATCATCACCAGGGTCGCGGCCATGATCACCCAGATCATGTCGAGCGTGCCGGCCAGCGCAGCGACTTCGGCGTTCCCTCCCATGGCAGGCGGGGTCGCGGCGAGGGCCTGCTCGCTGCAACATGCTGCCAAGGCGGTCAGTCCCATCCGCCCGAATCTGGATGCCATCGCTAACCCAGCCCCTTGAAATCGAGCTGTCTTGGTAGAGCGGATGTCTAACCGATTGGTTTACCTTGCTTCCGCGCGCCTCACCAGGCGGACGATCACGGTCGTTGTTGTTGCGTCGCGGCAACACTGCCCATCTGCAGGTGTTCGTGTCACGCAGCTGAAACAAGTCTGTAGCGAAGGCGACACAACCAGCCCCTAGCGGCCCCTCCAATTCCAACGGAGGGCAATCCATGAAATCGACCCGTCTCCTCGCTGGCGCCAGCTTCGCCGCGCTGAGCTTCGCCGCCACCCCCGCCATCGCTGGCGACGTCTCCGGTACCGTCGTCGACGAGACCGATACCGTCGCGCTGCAATCGGCCACGGTCGAGATCGCCGAGTTGGGCCGTAAGGTCGTGACGGGGCGCGACGGCTCCTACCGCATCACCGACCTTCCCGCCGGGACCTACGAGATTACCGCCAGCTATATCGGTGCGCCGGCCGAAACGATCACCGTCAGCATCCCCGCCGAGGGTACGGTCGTGGCCAATTTCGCGCTCGGTGGCGATAACGCCATGCAGATCCTGGTCGTCGGCCAGGGCGCCAACCAGTCCAGCGCCCTGTCGCGCAAATATGCCAATGACGTCGTGTCCGACGTGCTCACCCGCGACGCGATCGGCCAGTTCCCCGACCAGAACGTTGCCGAGAGCCTGCGCCGCCTGCCCGGCATCAACGTGCTCAACGACCAGGGCGAGGGACGGTTCGTCTCGGTGCGCGGTCTCGCGCCCGGCCTCAATGCCAGCTCGATCAACGGCGTGCGCGTGCCCGCCCCCGAAAACGACGTGCGCGAAGTGGCGCTCGACGTGATTTCCAGCGACATCATCGAGAGCATTGAGGTCAAGAAGAGCCTCACCCCCGACATGGATGCCGACACGATCGGCGCCAGCATCGAGATCAACACCGTCTCCGCCTTCGACCGGCGCAAGGCCTATGCCAGCGCCCGGATCGAGGGCAGCTATAACCGCTATGCCGATGTCGTGACCCCCAAGATCGGCCTCGATTTCGCCTCGCGCTTCGGCGACAATATCGGCATTTCGGGCGGCCTGTCCTTCTACAAGCGCAAGTATGAAGTCGACACGATCGAGCCCGATGACTGGGAGGACGATGACGGCCTGATCTATGCCGAGGAAATCCAGTACCGCGATTACGACGTGACGCGCGAGCGCTTCAGCGGTTCGCTGGGCCTCGATTTCCGCGCCTCGGACACGACCGAGCTGTATGTGCGCGGCCTGTTCAGCCGCTTTGACGACCACGAATATCGCCGCCGCACGACGCTCGACCTGAGCGATGCCGACATCACCGGCAGTGGAACCATGGTCAGCTATGCGGATCTTGGCGACAAGATCACCGTCGAGCGTGACATCAAGGACCGCTTCGAACGGCAGGAAACGATCTCGCTGTCCTGGGGCGGCGTGACCGAGACCGACGACTGGAAAATCTCCTACATGGGCAGCTATGCCAAGTCGTCCGAGACCGAGGACGGCAATGTCGATCCGGCCCAGTTCGAGCGCGAGTTCGAGGCCGAGGGCCTGGTGGTCGATGTCGATTATTCGGATGTGAAGACCCCGCGCTACACCGCCAGCGGTGTGACCGACTTCGCCGATCCGTCGACCTATGAACTCAAGGACGTCGAGTTCGTCGACAGCGGCATCGCCAGGGACGAGGAATACGCGGCCAAGTTCGACATCGCCCGCTATTTCCCGACCGGCAATGGCGTCTTCACCGCGCAGGCCGGCTTCAAGGGCCGCTGGCGCCAAAAGAGCTTTGACGCCGAGGTTGAGTTCTACGAATGGGATGAAGATGCGAACGGCGAATACCGCCTGTCCGACATCCTCGGTACCCAGACCTTCCGCCGCGAAGATATCTCGCCGGTCGCCAGCTATACGGGCGCAACCGACCACTTCTTCGGCAATTTCGACCTCTACGAATTGCAGGACATCGACACCGCCTTCGACAGTGCGGCCGACGACTATGCAATCGACGAGGACGTCTATGCCGCTTACGGTCTGTTGCGCTACGACAGCGATGTCGTGACCGTGATCGGCGGTGTGCGCTGGGAACGCACCAATCTCGACATTCGCGGTAACGAAGTGCTGCTGGTCGAGGAAGACGGTACGCTGCCGGGCGGGGCCATCGCCACCGAGGACACGGTGTTCGTCACCCCGGTCCAGACCGGGCGGCATTACGACCTGTTCCTGCCCAGCATCAATGTCCGCTACCAGCCGACCGACGATCTGGTGGTGCGCGTGGCGGGCTATCGCTCGCTGGTGCGTCCGGGCTTCTCCAAGCTGGCGCCGCGCTTCCTGACCGAGGTCAATGACGACGACGAGGTCGAGGGCGAATTCGGCAATCCCGAACTGAAGCCCTACAAGGCGTGGAACGCTGACCTGTCGGTCGAATATTACTTCTCGGGCAATGGCGCGCTCACTGCGGCGCTGTTCTACAAGACCGTCGAGGACTACATCGTCGACGTGAACTACGAAGCCGAGGACCTCGACGACAGCGGCACCATCGAACCGGCGGAACGGCTGGTTTATCGCGGCATTGCCTTTGACGAGGCGGTCATCCCGCTCAACGGCGACAAGGCCGAGATCTGGGGCGTCGAACTGGGCTTCTCGCAGCAATGGACCATGCTGCCCGCGCCGTTCGATGGCCTGCTGACCCAGCTCAACTACACCTACACCGATGCCAAGGGCGACGTGCCCGACGAGGGCGTGGGTGAACTGGGCGTGGTCGGCGCTGTTCGCGAGATCACCTTGCCCTCGACTGCCAAGCACACGATCAACGCGGTGCTCGGTTACGAGAAGGGTCCGATCAGCCTGCGTCTGGCAGGGACCTATCGCGACAAGTATCTGGACGAACTGGGCGGTTCGGTCGAAGAGGACCGGATGATCGACGATCACCTGCAGCTTGATTTCAGCGCCAAGTACCGGGCGAGCGAGAACCTGCAGGTCTTCTACGAATGGGTGAACATCACCGAGGAGGACTTCCTCGCCTACAACCGGGTGGGCGGTCGCCAGAATGCGCTCGAATCCGAATATTCGAGCTGGACGATGAAGGGCGGCGTGAGGGTCACCTTCTGATGCGGATCGGTATCGCTTTCGCGGCGCTGGCATGCGGCTCCCTCGGGGCCTGCGCCAGCGTCGCGCCCACCGGCCTGCCGCCCGTCGGCGTGCAGGCTGTGGCCGAGACGGCCCCGGTCGGCACCAATAACGAAGATGCGGCGGACGACCCGGCAATCTGGCGCAATGCAGCCGATCCGGCGGCCAGCCTGATCGTCGCCACCGACAAGAAGGGCGGGCTGTACGTCTACGACCTGCAGGGCGCGCAGAAGAGCTTCATGCCCGCGCCAGGGCTCAACAATGTCGATCTCGTCACCCTGCCCGATGGCCGGGTGCTGGTCATGGCCAGCGACCGCAGCGATCTGGCGATGGCGCATATCCTGCTGGCCGAGCTTGATACCACTGACGCCTCGCTGACCGTGCTCGAACGCATCCAGGTCGGGCCGGGCGAGGGCTATGGCATCTGTGTCGGCGACGTGGCCGAGGACGGCTCGCTCAATGTCTACAGCGCCCCGAAGGAAGGGGTCATCTACCGTACCGGACTGCAATTTCTGGCGGGTAGCTGGAACAGCGGCAGCGAGCCACTGAACAGCGTCCCGAGTCAGCCCGAGGGGTGCGTCTACGATCCGCGTACCGGGATGCTCTATATCGGCGAGGAAGCCGGTGGCATCTGGGCGATGTCGGGGATGGTGCAGGACGGGGCCAAGCAGCTCGTCGCCCCGGTCGACAACCGCTATCTCGTCGCCGATGTCGAGGGGCTGGCGCTGGTGCCCGAGGGCGATAGCGGCGGCTATCTCGTCGCCTCGAGCCAGGGCGACAATGCCTATGCGGTCTTCGCGCTGCCCGACATGACCCCGCTGGGCCGCTTCGCGGTGACGGCGGGCGCGCTGGGCGCGACCGAGGAAACCGACGGGATCGAACTGGCTGCCGGCGCTTTCGGGCCCGGTTTTCCGGACGGCCTGTTCATCGCGCAGGACGGCCAGAACGGCGCGCAGGCACAGAATTTCAAACTGGTGTCATGGGCGGCGATCAAGGTAGCACTGGGGCTTGACTGAGCTCGTCCTGATTCCGTCCTCCCGGAGCGCTTTATGACCACCGACCGTCGCCAGTTCCTCGCTGCCACCAGCAGTGCCTTTGCCGCACTCGCCCTGTCCGGCTGCATGCGCGGCACGCCCGTGTCGGGCGCCATGGCTGTTCCCGGTTCGATGCCCCTCGCCATGCCCTATGGCCCGCTGCGGCCCGATCCGGCGGGCATTCTCGACCTGCCCGAAGGGTTCTCCTACCGGGTGCTGTCACAGCTGGGCGAGCCGATGGCCGATGGCGGCACCGTGCCGGACCGGGCCGATGGCATGGGCTGTTTCGACCTTGGCGACGGGCGGCTGGCGCTGGTCCGCAACCACGAATTGTCGGTCACGCACGATGGCGGCGGCGCGCATGGCCCGGCCTATGACACGTTGGCGCGCAGCCTCGTGCCGCTGCCGGGCGGGACGACCACGATCATCCTCGACGCCGCGACGCTGGAGGTCCAGACACAGTTCCGCAGCCTGCAGGGCACGATCCGCAATTGTGCGGGCGGCATCACCCCGTGGGGCAGCTGGCTGACCTGCGAGGAGGACGTCACCACCCCCAATGGCCGCGCCAATAAGGATCACGGCTGGGTCTTCGAAGTGCCCGCAACGGCCACCGGCCCGGTCGATCCGGTGCCGCTGAAGGCCATGGGACGCTTCAACCACGAGGCGGCCTGCGTCGATCCGGCCACCGGCATTGTCTACATGACCGAGGACCGCAGCGACTCGCTGCTCTACCGGTTCCTGCCTGTGACGCCCGGCAAGCTCGCCGATGGCGGCCAGCTGCAGGCGCTCGCGCTGAACGGGATTGCCGATACGCGCAACTGGGATGCGCGCAGCATGGCGGTCGGCGACTGGGCCGACGCCAGCTGGATCGACCTGGACGAGGTCGAATCCCCCGAGGAAGACCTGCGGAAGCGTGGCGCGGCAGCGGGTGCGGCCCTGTTCGCGCGCGGCGAGGGGCTGTGGATGGGTGAGGGTGAGTTCTACTTCACCTGCACCAGCGGCGGCGCGATCAAGGAAGGGCAGGTCTTCCGCCTGCAGACCGGCAGCGCGGGCGCGCCCGACCGGCTGCAATTGTTTGTCGAAAGCGATGACCAGGCCGCATTCAGCTTCGGTGACAATCTGACCATTGCGCCGGGCGGTCACCTGATCGTCTGCGAAGACCAGTATACCGAGACGGTCACCAACCACCTTCGCGGGATCACGCCGGAGGGCGCGGTGTACCCGTTCGCCTTCCTGCGGCTCCAGACCGAGCCCGCCGGGGTCTGCTACGCGCCTGATGGCAAGACGCTGTTCGTCAATCTCTACAGCCCGACCCGGACGCTGGCGATCACCGGGCCGTGGATAGCGTGAACGCCTGCTGCTAAGCGCAGCAAACCATGCGCGTCCTGTTCGTCTGTCTGGGCAATATCTGCCGTTCGCCGCTGGCCGAAGGGGCCTTGCGGCATCTGGCGCGGGAGGCTGGCCGCGACCTTTTGGTCGATTCCGCCGGCACCGGCGCCTGGCATGTCGGCAATCCGCCCGACCGGCGCGCAATTGCCATTGCCCGCGCCAATGGGATCGACATTTCGGGCCTGCGCGCGAGGCAGGTGTCCGCTGAGGATTTCGCCCGCTTTACCCATATCTTTGCGCTCGATGCCGAGAATCTCGCGAACCTGCGGGCTCTCGCCCCCTCAGGACACGACGCACATCTGTCGCTCTTGCTCGACATGGTGCCGGGGCAGGCGGGGCAGCCGGTTGCAGACCCCTATTACGGCAGTGACGATGGTTTTGCGCGAACCTGGGCCGAGGTCAGCCTGGCCGCGCGGCACATCCTCGAGACGCTATAGCTTGGCGACCAGCGCCAGCGCCTTCTCGGCATATTCGGGACGGCAAATCAGCAGGTCGGGCAAATAGGTGTCCGGCTGGTTGTAGAGCATTGGCGAGCCGTCGATGCGCGAACAATGCAGGCCATGCGCCAGCGCGACGGCAACCGGGGCGCAGCTGTCCCATTCATACTGGCCGCCCGAATGCAGATAGATTTCCGCCTCGCCGCGCACGACCGCCATGGCCTTGGCCCCGGCACTGCCCATCGCGACCAGCTCGCCGCCGAGCTTCTCGGCGACCGCCACGGCCTCGGCAGCGGGGCGGGTGCGGCTGACCAGCAGGCGCGGGATTGCCGCGGGTTCGGGCAGGGCAACAGGCGCGTCGGAGCGCAGCACCACGCCGCCATCAAGCCCCGGCAGCGCCACCGCGCCAATCGTCGCGACGCCGTCTATCGCCAGGCCGACATGCACGGCCCAGTCGCTGCGCGCCTCGCCATATTCGCGGGTGCCGTCGACCGGGTCGATGATCCAGACGCGTGACTTGTCGAGCCGCGCGGGCGTATCCTTGCTTTCTTCGGAGAGCAGGCCGTCATCGGGGCGCTGGGCGCGCAGGGCATGGACGAGGAACTGGTTGGCGGTCTGGTCGCCGGCCTTGCCCAGCGACTTGCCCTCGAACATTGCGCTGGCCCGAACCTGCAGCAGGATCTGCCCCGCTTGGTGGGCCAGGTGAGCTGCCAGTTCTGCGTCCGTCATTCGCCGCCTTCCTTTACGATGTTTGGGATGGTTGGTTCCGCTGCCGGTTCCTTGCCATTGCTCGTGCCCCAGCCGATCGAGCCCCAGGCGCGTTCGTGGAAATAATAGAGCACCATCTTGGTCAGCACCTCGCTCGTGGCGATCGCGCCTGCCGCGCCCACGCTGCTGGTGAAGAACCAGCTAAGCAGGAAAGTGTCGATACTGCCGAGCACGCGCCAGCTGATCGCCTTCGCCAGCGAGCGACTATGCGCCTCGCGTCCGCCAAACAGGAACATGTCCGCGCTTCCTAGGCGTCGCCAAGCAGCTGATCGACGATCAGCTCGGCCGCCTGGTCGGGCGTCAGGGCGGTGGTGTCGATCCGGATTTCGGGCCGCTCGGGCGCTTCATAGGGGCTGTCGATCCCGGTGAAGTTCTTCAGCGTGCCTTCGCGCGCCTTCTTGTAGAGGCCCTTCACGTCGCGCGCCTCGGCCACTTCCAGCGGGGTGTCGATATGCACCTCGATGAATTCGCCCTCGGGCAGCATGGCGCGGACCATCTCGCGCTCGGCCCGGAACGGGCTGATGAAGGCGGTGATGACGATGAGGCCGCTATCGGCCATCAGCTTCGCCACTTCGCCCACGCGGCGGATATTCTCGATCCGGTCGCTTTCGGTGAAGCCCAGGTCCTTGTTCAGCCCATGGCGGACATTGTCGCCGTCGAGCAGGAAGGTGTGCCGGTTCATCCGGTGCAGCCGCTTCTCGACCAGATTGGCGATGGTCGACTTGCCCGAGCCCGAAAGGCCGGTGAACCACAGCACGGCGGGCTGCTGATTCTTCATCGCCGCATGCTGTTCGCGGGTGATGTCGACCGATTGCCAGTGGACGTTCTGCGCGCGGCGCAGGCTGAAATTGATCATCCCCGCCGCGACGGTGGCATTGGTGATCTTGTCGATCAGGATGAACCCGCCCAGCTGCCGGCTGTCCGCATAGGGGGCGAAGGTCAGCGGCTTGTCGGTGGCCAGCTCGGCGACGCCGATGCCGTTGAGCGACAGCGTCTTGGCCGCGAGATGTTCGAGGCTGTTGACGTCGATCTCGTATTTCGGCTGCTGGACCGTGGCGGTCACCACCTGCGAGGCCAGCTTGAGCCAGTAGCCGCGACCTGGAATCAGGTCGTCCTCGCTCATCCAGACGAGGTTCGCCTCGAACTGGTCGGCACTCTCGGGCGGATCGTCGGCGGCGGCGATGACCGAGCCGCGCGATACGTCAACCTCGTCAGCCAGCGTCAGCGTGACCGACTGGCCCGCCACCGCTTCGCCAAGGTCGCCGGTGCCCTCGGCAGCACCGAGTGCTGGCATGGTGACGATGCGCGACACCGTGCTGGTCTTGCCCGAGGGGACGATCCGCACCGGATCGCCCGGCTTGATCGTGCCCGAGGAAACGAGGCCGGAAAAGCCGCGGAAATCGAGATTCGGGCGGTTCACCCACTGCACCGGCATGGCGAAGCTGCGGCCCTGCGCGGCGGTGCCGGCGAGTTCGACATTCTCCAGATGCTCGATCAGCGCGGGCCCCGCGTACCAGGGCGTGTTGGGCGAGGGCGCGTTATCCGGGAGCGCGGTGATATTGTCGCCCTTGAAGCCGGAAATCGGAATCGCGGTGAATTCGGTAATGCCGATCTCGGCGGCGAAGCTACGGTAATCGGCAACGATATGTTCGAAGGTCGACTGGTCGTAATCGACCAGGTCCATCTTGTTCACCGCCAGCACGATGTGGCGGATGCCGAGCAGGTGCGCGAGGAAGCTGTGCCGCCGCGTCTGGACCAGCACGCCCTTGCGCGCATCGACGAGAATCACGGCGAGGTCGGCGGTCGAGGCGCCGGTGACCATGTTGCGCGTATATTGCTCGTGGCCGGGCGTGTCGGCGACGATGAACTTGCGCTTTTCGGTCGCGAAGAAGCGATAGGCGACGTCGATCGTGATGCCCTGTTCGCGCTCCGCCGCGAGCCCATCGACCAGCAGCGCGAAGTCGATCTCTTGCCCCTGCGTACCCACCCGCTTGCTGTCGGCTTCGAGTGCGGCGAGCTGATCCTCGAAGATCATCTTCGAATCGTACAGCAGCCGCCCGATCAGGGTGGACTTGCCATCGTCGACGCTGCCGCAGGTGATGAAGCGCAGCAGGCCCTTGTTCTGATGGGTGTCGAGATAGGCCTCGATATCCTCGGCGATGAGGGAATCGACCTTGTAAATCGGTTCTGTCACGACCCGGAACTCCGTTCGGGCTGAGCTTGTCGAAGCCCGGCATTTTCCTGCTTGGAGAAAGACCACCCTTCGACAGGCTCAGGGTGAACGGGCATTTTGGCCACAGACAGGAGGTGCATCAGAAATAGCCCTCCTGCTTCTTCTTCTCCATGCTCGCGTCACCGCCGTCCTTGTCGATCACCCGGCCCTCGCGCTCGCTGGTGGTGGTCAGCAGCATCTCCTGCACCACTTCGGCCAGCGTGCTGGCCTCGCTCTCGACCGCGCCGGTCAGCGGGAAGCAGCCGAGCGTGCGGAAGCGCACCTTCTTCATGGTGATCTTAGGGGCCTTGCCCATGGCCTGTGCCAGCCGCTCCAGATCGTCGGCCATGAACAGCCCGCCCTCATGCGTGTAGGTCGGGCGTTCGGCGGCGAAATAGAGCGGCACGATCTCGATATTCTCGGCCATGATGTACTGCCAGATATCGAGCTCGGTCCAGTTCGACAGCGGGAAGACGCGGATGCTTTCGCCCTTGGCCTTGCGGGTATTGTACAGGTTCCACAATTCGGGGCGCTGGTTCTTCGGGTCCCAGCCATGGCTGGCGGTACGGAACGAGAAGATGCGCTCTTTCGCGCGGCTCTTCTCCTCGTCGCGGCGCGCGCCGCCAAAGGCTGCGTCGAACCCGTAGAGGTCGAGCGCCTGCTTCAGCCCCTCGGTCTTCCACATGTCGGTATGCAGCGGGCCATGCTCGAACGGGTTGATGCCGCGTTCGGCCGCCTCGGGGTTCTGGTAGACCAGCAGTTCCATCCCGGCGTCGCGCGCGGACTTTTCGCGCAGCGCATACATGTCCTTGAACTTCCAGGTCGTGTCGACATGCATCAGCGGGAAGGGCGGCGGCGAGGGATAGAACGCCTTCTTCGCCAGGTGCAGCATGACCGCGCTGTCCTTGCCGATCGAATAGAGCATTACCGGCTTGGTCGCCTCTGCGGCGACTTCGCGCATGATATGGATGCTCTCAGCTTCAAGCCGCTCAAGATGGGTTAGCTTTTTCATCGGTTTCGGGTCTTGCATGCCGCGTTGCACAATCGCAAGACCACGCCGGGCGAGAATTTCTTTACAGTGTCTAAGCGAGACGAAATGCGCCGCTTCACTTATGCGATTGGCGTCCATGCCTCGCCGGGCGGCAACTGGGCGAACAGCGCGTCGAGCACATCGTCGCCGACGCCCTCTGCCGTTGCGGGCTGCCATTGTGGCTTGTTGTCCTTGTCGACCAACCGCGCGCGCACCCCTTCGGCATAGTCAGGCCGGGCGCTCATGCGGATCGCCAGCGCGTATTCCTTCGCCATCTCGGCGGCGAAATCGGCGACGCCCGCCGATTCGGCGAATAGGCGCAAGCTGGCCTTTGCGCTGGTCGGGCTGCCCGCCATGATCGCCGCCCGCTCCTTTGCCGCCCAGTCCGATCCGTCGGCGTCGAGCGCGGCGAGAATCCCCTCCAGCGTATCGGCAGCGAACAGCCGGTCGATCTTTTCGGCATTGCCGGCCAGTCGTGCAGTCGGCAGCGGCGAGGCGAGGTCGCGCAGGATTTCGTCGGCCGCGGCCGGTTCGCGCGCGATCATCTCCTTCGCCTCGTCGAGGTCCTCGCTGTCGAGATAGTGGGTGGCGATTCCAGCCCACAGGCACTCCGCCCCGTCGAGCCGCGCCGCCGTAAGCGCCATGAACTTGCCGGTCTCACCCGGCAGGCGCGGCAGGAAATAGCCAGCGCCGATATCGGGAAACAGGCCGAGTGTGCATTCGGGCATGGCGAACAGCGTATTTTCGGTGGCCACCCGCAAGGTCGCGGGCAAAGCGAGGCCAGCGCCCCCGCCCATCGTCACCCCGTCCATGAAGGTGATGACCGGCTTGCCATAGGTGAAGAGCAGGTGGTTGAGCCCGTACTCGGCGAGGAACATGGCCCGTGCCTCCGCGCCGTCATCCTCCAGCACCGAGCGGCGCACTGCGACCGCGTCGCCGCCCGCGCAAAAGCCGCGCGTATCCGGCAGGTGGTCCAGCATGACCGCCGCGATGGCGGGATCGTCCCGCCACGCCAGCAGCGCGTCTGTGATCCGCTCGCACATGACAAGGTCGAGCGCATGCAGCGCGGCCGGCCGATTGAGCGTGATCCGCCCGATCAGCCCGTCGACGCGGGTCAGCACCCGTTCAGCCATGGGCACCCAAAAGGGCCAGAGCGCACCTCAGCCGCACGCAATCCGCTCGATCACCATGTCGTCGTCATAGGAGACGGTCAGCCGCTCGACGCGGTAATCCATCGTCATCGCGGTGCGCGGCGGCATCCAGCGCAGCACCGTCGCACCCGTTTCCTGCATGAGCACCGCGCCCAGTTCGGTCGTGGCGACCTCGCCGACATGATTCTGCACGCCACTGGCATCGCATTCGGCTGGCGGTGGGGCGACCGGCGGCTCGGCCTCGACCGGTGGCGGGGTTGCGGCGCAGGCCCCGGCGGCGATGGGCAGGGTGGCGATGAGCAGGCGCTTCATGGTCTCTCTCCTGATCGGTGCTGTTCGTGTGAACGCCGCCCCGCGCGGGCGGCGCTTGCGATGCGAAAGCTGCACCAACCTATGCGCGAAGAGGCATGGTCCGGGCAAGGCCTATGGGCTATGCGCCTGCCCACTATGTTCGACTCGGTAGACGCGCTGTTGCTCGCTCGTATCCAGTTTGCCTTCACGGTGAGCTTCCATTTCATTTTCCCGGCTTTTTCGATCGGGCTCGCCAGCTATCTGGCCGTGCTAGAGGGGCTGTGGCTGAAGACCGGGAAGCCGCAATATCTCGACCTGTTCAAGTACTGGCTGAAGATCTTCGCCATCGCCTTTGCGATGGGCGTCGTCTCGGGCATCGTGATGTCCTACCAGTTCGGCACCAACTGGTCGGTGTTCTCCGACAGAGCGGGGCCGGTGATCGGGCCGCTGCTGGCCTACGAGGTGCTGACCGCGTTCTTCCTTGAGGCGGGGTTCCTCGGCGTCATGCTGTTCGGCCTCAACAAGGTCGGCAAGAAGCTGCACTTCATGGCCACGCTGATGGTCGCGGGCGGCACCTTCGTGTCGGCCTTCTGGATCCTCTCGGTCAATAGCTGGATGCAGACCCCGACCGGGTTCGAGATGGGCGCGAACGGCCAGTTCCTGCCGGGCGAGAGCTGGTGGGACATCGTCTTCAACCCCAGCTTCCCCTACCGGCTGGTCCACACCGTCACCGCCGCCTATCTGACCACCGCCTTCGTGGTCGGCGGGGTCGGCGCATGGCACCTCCTCAAGGCCAGAAAGACCGGGGATGCGAACCAGCACGCGCGCACCATGTTCTCCATGGCGATGTGGATGGCGGCAATCGTCGCCCCGTTCCAGATCTTCGCGGGCGACATGCACGGGCTCAACACGCTCGAGCACCAGCCGGCCAAGGTCATGGCGATGGAGGGGCATTACGAAAGCCACCCTGACGGCGCGCCGCTGATCCTGTTCGGTATCCCCAACGAGGAAGAGCGCCGGATCGATTATGCGGTGGAGATTCCCAAGGCCTCGAGCCTCATCCTCAAGCACGACCTCAATGCCCCGCTTGCCGGGCTCGACACCATAGCGGACGAGGACGAGCCGCCCGTCGGCCCGGTGTTCTGGGCCTTCCGCGTGATGGTGGGAATCGGCTTCGCGATGATGGGGCTGGGCCTGTGGAGCCTGTTCGCGAGGGCTCGCGGCAAGCTGTATGACTGGCCCTGGCTGCATCGCGCCGCGATCGTGATGGGGCCGAGCGGGTTCGTCGCCGTGATCGCCGGGTGGATGGTGACCGAGATCGGCCGCCAGCCCTTCACCGTCTATGGTCTGCTCCGTACCGCGGCCAGTGCCTCGCCGCTCGACGCGCCCGCCGTTGGTGCCTCGCTGCTGGCCTTCATCGTGATTTATTTCGCGGTCTTCGGGGCGGGCACGCTCTACATCCTGCACCTGATGAAGAGCGCGCCACAGACCGGAGAGAAAGGCGTCAAGCGGACCGAGAAGGGCCCCGTGCGAACCGCCGGCATCACCCCCGGACCGACGCAGAACCCCGGCCATGACGAACCGCTGCCCGAAGATCAGGGAGACATCCGGTGAATATCGATCTGACCATCGTCTGGGCCTTCATCATCGCCTTTGGCGTGTTCGGCTATGTCGTCATGGACGGCTTCGATTTGGGCATCGGCATCCTCTTCCCCGGCTTCAAGGTCGGCAGCGAGCGCGATCAGGCGATGAATTCCATCGCGCCCGTGTGGGACGGCAACGAGACCTGGCTGGTACTGGGCGGGGGCGGGCTGCTGGCGGCTTTTCCGCTCGCCTATGCGATCATCCTGCCCGCGACCTATCCGCTGGTCATCGCCATGCTGCTGGGTCTCGTCTTTCGCGGCGTCGCCTTCGAATTCCGCTGGCGCAATCCGCAGCACCGGGCCTTCTGGGACATGGCCTTTTCCGGCGGCTCGCTCGTCGCGGCGCTCAGTCAGGGCATGATGCTCGGCGCGATCCTGCAGGGCATCGAGGTGGTCGACCGCGCCTATGCGGGCAGCTGGTGGGACTGGCTGACCCCCTATACGCTGCTGACCGGGTTCGGCACGGTGGCGGGCTATGCGCTGCTCGGCTCGACCTGGCTGGTGTGGAAGACCGAGGGCGAGGCGCAGGCGCGTGCCTATCGGCTGGCCATCCGCGCCGCCTTCGCCACTTTGGCGCTGATGGCGGCGGTCAGCCTCTACACGCCCTTCCTCGACGCGCAGTACTGGGAACGCTGGTTCACCATGCCCAATGTGCTGTTTGCCGCGCAGGTGCCGCTGCTGACTGCGATCATCGCCTTCCTGCTGCTGCGCGGCCTCGTGAAGAAGCAGGAGGTCGCCCCGTTCCTCTGTGCGCTGGCGCTGTTCCTGCTCGGCATGGCCGGGCTGGGCGTCTCGATCTTCCCTTATGTCGTGCCCGATTCGGTCACCATCTGGGACGCGGCCGCGCCCGAGCGCAGCCAGATCTTCATGCTGATAGGTGTCGCCATCACCATGCCGCTGATCATCGGTTATACCGGCTGGGCCTATTGGGTGTTCAGAGGCAAGGTCGGCGATGAGGGCTACCACTAGGCACAACCAAATGACCCCTGAAGAGCAACCGCTGTGGAAGCGCCTCGCATGGATGGCCGGCATCTGGGCGGCGAGCCTCGCCGTGCTGAGTGTTGTCGCGATGGTGCTGCGCTGGTGGTTGGCGCCCTAGGCCCGCATAACCCTCAACCCGACTCCTCGACGTCGACCTCGGTCTCCATCTCCTGCACATCCATGCCGATGAAGATCCCGTCGATCGGGGCGACATCGGCATAATCGCGGCCCATGCCGATCTGGATATGGTCCTGCCGCGCGAGGCAATTGTTGGTCGGGTCGAAGCCGATCCAGCCCAGTTCCTCGCCGCACCAGACATTGACCCAGGCATGCATCGCATCCGCGCCCACCAGGCGCGGCTGGCCGGGCGGCGGCAGGGTGCGGAGATAGCCGCTGGCATAGGCGGCGGCGATGCCGTGGCTCCTGAGCGCCATGATCATGATATGGGCGAAGTCCTGACACACCCCCTCGCGTGCGGCGAAGGCCTGTTCGGGCGGGGTGCCCGCATCGGTTGCCCCGGTGCGATAGGCGAACTGCGAATGCACAGCCGCCATCAATGCAGTGACGGCAGGCACCACGCCCTGGCCGCGCGCCAGCAACGGCGTTGCCCAGTCGGCAATCTGGTCGCTCATCCCGGCAATACGCGAGGCGAACAGATATGGCGCGGGGGCATGCGGCGAGAGGTCGCGCACCGCCAGCGCCTGCTGTCGCAGATCGGCCAGTAGTGGCCCGTCGCCCGGATCGGGCGTGGCATCGAGCCGGGCGGTGAAGGTGCTCAGCACTTCGAGCGCGGCCAGCGGCGCGGTAAAGCCGACATGGCTGGCATTGACGCAATAGGGCCCGGCATGGTCGCGCCTGAACGCAGGTTCGGGGGTCAGCCGCAGTCGGTGATTGTCGATCCACTGGCCCGGCCAGCCATAGGGCTTGAGCCGCAGATTGTACTCGGCATGCACGACCGGGTTGTCGTACTCGATGCGCGTCAGGTGGCGCACGGAATAGGTCTTGCTCGCCGTCATCGCGTCATCCGCGGCCCCGCTCATGCCAGCAGGCTCGTCAGATTCTTGTCACCGGGCGTCTCGGCCTGCAGGAAATAGCGCTCGCTGATCGCGTCGGACAAAGCCGCGAGGTCGTTGCCGATGCCGATCAGCACCTTGCTATTGACCGCCTTGGCATCGAGGCTCTCGAGCTTCGCAACCAGCGCCCGCACCAGCCGCAGCGGCGGTTCGACCATGCCGTCTTCGCGCACCACCGGCAGGGCCGCCAGATGCGCCTCGATCTGCGCGACCTGAAAGGCCAGACCGCGCGGCTGCGAGGGGTCGAGCAGCACCATGTCGAACACCGGGGCGATGAAAGGCATCGCGAGATAGCGGCTGCGATAGAGCGACTGCCCGTCGATCAGGTCGAGCAGGGCGGACAGGTCCTCCGCGCTCGCGCTGCCCGGCACGATTCCCTGCGCGGCGCGCACCACCATCGATCCGCGTTCGAGGCAGATGCCCATGTCGAGGAAGTGCCAGGCGGGGCCGCGGCTCATCCCGTCGGCCATCAGCCTCGCCAGCCCGGCAAAGCGCTCGACCATGGCATCGCAGCTATTGGCAAGGCTTTCCATGTCGCCGGGGATATAGCTGGGCAGCGTGCGCTGGATCGCGCGCCAGGCATCGCGGGTCAGCCGGTCGCGCAGCAGCAGCGCGATGCTGCGGGCCGACAAGGTCAGCGCCCGGACCGAGCCGGGGTTCTGTCGTTCCGACAGGGCGATCCCGGCGAGCCGCGAGGGCACCCATTTGACGCTTTCCTTGGGCACGGCGCCCAGCGAGCGGAGCAGCTCGGCGAGCCGCTGGACCGTGGTGCTGGGTTGTGGGCGCGCGCCGGCGAGAGAGGCCTGCTCGATCAGCGCGCGCACGATCCGCACCGTCTGGTGCGCGCGTTCGCCATAGCGGCCCAGCCAGAATAGGTTATCCGCCGCCTGGCTCGGCAGCAGGCCCTGTTCGCGCCGCACGGCCGAGGCCTCCAGCCTGGGCGCGCCCGCGACCGGGGCAGCAACCACCGGATCGACGATGCACAGATCGGCCGATATATCGCCCATGCCCATCAGCGAGGTACGAAGGTCGCCGCGTTCGGATACGCGGGCAAAGCCGCCTTGCAGCGCGAACCATTCGCCATCCTCGTCGCGGGTCAGGAAGGCGCGCATGGTGAAGCCGCGCGGTTCGAACCGGCCCTTGGCCAGCACCGGCGTGGTCGACAGGCTGACGACCTCCTGCGCGGTATAGTCCATGGGCCTGAGCGCAATGCCCTGCTCGATCCGCGCCCGCGCTTCGTCCGACAGGCTCGCACCGCTGATCGTGTGCCCGTCTTCCAGCCCCGGCACCGCATTGCGGAAGGACGAGCTGATCACCAGTTCGCCGAGCTGACCCAGCACATGGCTGCGTTCTTCCTCGCCGCCGCACCACCAGGTCGCGGCATTGGGCAGCTTCAGTTCCTCGCCCAGCAGCACCGGGGCCAGGCGCGGCAGGAAGGCGGGCATCGCGCGGCTTTCGATCACGCCCGCGCCGGGCCAGTTGGCCAGCACCAGCCCCTGCGTCGCCGCGTCGATCAGACCCGGCACGCCAATGCGCGAGCGGGCATCGAAAGCGAGCGGGTCGATGTCGCGCGCATTGATCCAGCGCCACAGCGCGTCGATGCGCTTGAGCCCGCCAATCGTGCGGACATAGAGCTTGCCCTCGCGCACGGTCAGGTCGCGCCCCTCGACCAGCGAAAAGCCAAGATGCCGCGCGAGGTGCGCCTGTTCGGGATAGGACTGGTTGAACTGGCCCGGCGTCAGCAGGCCGATGCGCGGGTCGCTGCGCTGGCAATTGGCGGCAATCCCGCGCCGCAGCCCCTCGAAAAAGCCGCTTTGCCGCCTTGTGCCGACGGCGGCCAGCAGGCCGCCCGTGGCGCGCTGCATGGCGAGCCGGTTTTCCAGCGCATAGCCGATGCCGGTCGCCAGCCGTACCCGGTCGGCCAGGACCCGCCACTCGCCCGTGGGGCCGCGCGCAAGGTCGACCGCATAGACATTGAGGAAGCGCCCGCCCGGCGGCCTCGTGCCGACCATCCGGCGCGCGAAATGGCCGCTGCCCGAAACGACGCTGGCGGGCAGGTGCCCCTCGGTGACGAGGCGCTGGGGGCCGTAAATGTCGGCGATCACCGCCTCCAGCAGCTCGGCGCGCTGGACGAGGCCAGCCTCGATCCCGGCCCATTCATTCGCGCCAATCAGGATCGGCATGGGGTTGAGCGGCCAGGCGCGCTCCTGCTCGTCGCCGGTCAGGCGGAAGGCAAGGCCCAGATCCTCGACATGGCGGTCGAAATAGGCCTGCAGGCTCGCCATGTCGCCATGCGCCTGCGCCGCCAGCCCCGAGGCAAAGCCGCGCCAGTGGCGCATGATCTGCGGGTCGGCGGCGGCGAAGATATCGGCCGTGGCGTCAGGCGGGCAGTAATAGGCGAGCGGGTCCAGCCCCGGATCGGGGCCGAACAGGTCGCCATTGCCTGCCGTGCCGGTGCTCGCCATCGGGGCCCCGTCTAGCCCAGCCGTGCCGGGCGGCGCAGATCGAGCGTCATCGGAAATTCACCCCCCTGTTCGACCGGCGGCATCTCTACCGAACCCGGCGTGTGCCCGTGGCTTTGGAAGCGGGCCATGCGCCGCGCCTCGGCCTCGTAATTGTTGATCGGAACGTCATCATAGTTGCGTCCGCCCGGATGCGCCACATGATAGACACAGCCGCCCAGCGAACGCCCGTTCCACGTATCGAGCACGTCGAAGGTCAGCGGCGCATTGGCCTCCAGCAGCGGATGCAGGCAGATCGCCGGGGCCCACGCCTTGTAGCGCACCCCGCCGACCGCCTCGCCCGGATTGCCGGTCGGATGCAGCGGGACGCGCCGCCCGTTGCACGCGATGATGTGGCGGCCGGGCGTCAGACCCTTCACGCGCACCTGCAACCGCTCGGTCGAGCTGTCGACATAGCGCACCGTGCCGCCGATCGCGCCGGTTTCGCCCAGCACGTTCCACGGTTCGAGCGCGTGGCTGATCTCCAGCTCGACCCCGCCCGCATGGACACTGCCGTGCATCGGGAAGCGGAACTGGTGCTGCGCCTCGAACCAGTCAGGGTCGAAATCGTAGCCCGCCTGCCGGAGGTCGGAGAGCACCTCCAGAAAGTCGCTCCAGCAGAAATGCGGCAGCAGGAACTTGTCGTGTAAGGAAGTGCCCCAGCGCACCAGCGGGCCGTCCTGCGGCTGTTCCCAGAACCACGCGGTCAGCGCGCGCAGCAGGAGCTGGGCGGCGACGCTCATCCGCGCATCGGGCGGCATTTCGAATCCGCGGAATTCGACCAGTCCCAGCCGCCCGGTCGGCCCGTCGGGCGAATAGAGCTTGTCGATGCAGATCTCGGTCCGGTGGGTGTTGCCCGTCACGTCGACCAGCATGTTGCGGAACAACAGGTCCACCACCCACGGGAATTTGGGCGGGACGCCCGGCGGCGGCACCTGCCCCAGCGCGACCTCCAGCTCGTAGAGGCTGTCATGGCGGGCCTCGTCGATGCGCGGCGCCTGACTGGTCGGGCCGATGAAAAGGCCGGAAAACAGATAGCTGAGCGAGGGGTGGCGCTGCCAGTACAGCACGAAGCTCTTGAGCAGGTCGGGGCGACGGATGAAGGCACTGTCGGTGAAGCTCGCGCCGCCCAGCACCATGTGGTTGCCGCCGCCAGTGCCGACCGAGCGCCCGTCAACCATGAACTTGTCCGCAGTCAGCCCGCATTCGCGCGCCGCGTCGTATAGCCGCGTGGTGACGTCGACGAGGTCGTCGAAATTGTCGGTCGGGTGGATATTGACCTCGACCACGCCGGGATCGGGCGTGACCTTGAGCACGTTGATGCGCGGGTCGGGCGGGGGTGGATAGCCCTCGATCCGGACCGGCATGTTCATCCGCGCGGCGGTCGCCTCGATCTCGGCGACGAGTTCGAGGAAATCCTCGATACTCTCCAGCGGCGGGATGAAGACCGAGAGGAAATTGCCCTTCGGCTCGACCGTGATCGCGGTGCGGACCGCGCCCTCGATAATCTCCTGCTCGACGATGTCCTGTCGCGCTGCGCCCCCGGCCTCGGCGACGCGCTCGACCATCTGCCCGTCCGCGCCCATGCGTTCCTCGCGGCTGGCGGCACCCCGTGCGGCGCGCTGCTCGCGGTAATCGGCCAGCGGGGCCGCCGCATCGGTTTCGACACGCGGGTGAATGTACGGATAACCGCTTTCCGGCACGTGCGGCAGCGAGCCCAGCGGCAGGCGATAGCCGAGCGAGGCGTCGCCCGGCACCGCGAACAGCGCTCCGCGCCGCACGCTCCACTTCTCGCTCTTCCAGCGCGGCACCTTGGCCTGCTGCGCGTTCCAGCGCTGGATCGGCAGGACATAGCCGACGGGCTTGGACAGGCCGCGCGAAAAGGCGGCGACGATCCGCTGCCGTTCTTCGGGATCGTCGACCTTGGGGTCGGCGACGGTCACGTTGACCGGCAGTTCCCCCTCGCGCTCGATCCACTTCTCGCTGTCTTCATAGACCGTGTGGACGAAGTCCGACCCCACGCCGAGATTGTCGGCCGCGGCGGTCAGGAACGTCTCCGCCTGTTCGGCGGTAATTGCGGCGGGTTCTTCGTCCGCGTCGGCATCGCGGGCGATCAAAGCGGGGTTGTTCCACAAGGGCTTGCCATCTTTGCGCCAGTAGAGCGAATAGCCCCAGCGCGGCAGGCTCTCGCCCGGATACCACTTGCCCTGTCCGTGATGCAGCAGCGCACCGGGGGCGAAGGCCGCGCCCAGCTTGCGGATCAGCCTGTCGGCATAGCGGGCCTTGGTCGGGCCGACCGCCTCGCCATTCCACTCAGGGGCTTCGCCGCCATCCTCGGCCACGAAGGTCGGCTCGCCGCCCATGGTCAGGCGCACGTCGCCCGCCACCAGATTCTCGTCCACCCTGGCCCCGAGTTTCAGCAGCGCCTGCCAGCGGTCTTCGGTGAAGGGCTTGGTGATCCGCACCGCCTCCTGCACGCGGCTGACCTTCATCGCGTGGTCGAAATCGACCTCGGCGGGTTCGGCCATCCCCTCGATCGGCGCGGCGGAGCGGTAATGCGGCGTCGCGGCGAGCGGGATATGCCCTTCGCCCGCGAACATACCCGAGGTCGCGTCGAGCGCGACCCAGCCTGCGCCGGGCACATAGGCCTCGGCCCAGGCGTGCAGGTCGACAATGTCCTGCGTCACCCCTTTGGGGCCATCGACCGGCTCGACATCGGCGACCAGCTGGATCGAATAGCCCGAGACGAACCGCGCGGCGAAACCCAGCCGCCGCAGCAGCTGCACCAGCAGCCATGCCGAATCGCGGCACGACCCGCTGCCGATCTTCAGCGTCTCCTCGGGCGTCTGCACCCCCGATTCCATGCGGATGACGTAATCGATGCGCGCCTCGAGCTGGCGATTGACCTCGACGAGGAAGTCGATCGTGCGGAAGTCCTCGCGGTCGGCCTGCTCCTCATGCGCGGTGACGAGATTCTCGAACAGCGGGCCCTGCGGCTCCAGCTCGAAATAGGCGGCGAGGTCGGACTTCAGCTTGGCGTCGTAATCGAACGGGTAGTTCTCGGCATATTCCTCGACGAAGAAGTCGAACGGATTGATCACCGCCATGTCGGCGATCAGGTCGACCTCGATGCTGAAATGGTCGACCGGGTCGGGGAAGACGATGCGCGCCTGCCAGTTGCCGTGCGGGTCCTGCTGCCAGTTGATGAAGTGCCCCTCGGGCGAAATCTTCAACGCGTAATTGGGCACTTGCGTACGCGTATGCGGGGCCGGGCGCAGGCGGATGACCTGCGGGCCAAGCCGGATGGGGCGCGAATAGCGGTAGGAGGTGAGGTGGTGCAGCGCGGCGCGGATCATAGCAGTCGAGTAAAGGCCTCTGTCTGCTGCAATGCAATATCAAACTCGCTGCGCGCTATTCGCTGGCAAAGGCGAAGGGCAGGCCTGGATCGCGGAAGCGGACCGGCAGGATCTCGCGCCCGATCGGCGGGCTGGAGCGTGCGACGCAGCGCGGCCGGTGGCAGATGCGGCAGGAAATGCCGATCGGTGTGGGCGCCTCGCGGTCGAGGCCCGTGGCATAGACCAGTTGGTCGAGGTGGCTGTCCGAACAGGCCAGCGCCACCGCCCTCAACGCCGCGGGCTGGCCATACCCTGCGCGTCCGGCGCGCACGGTGCGCGCGATCGAGACGAAGCGCTCACCATCGGGCAGTTCGATCAGCTGCGCGTGGGTCTGGCCCGGACGTGCGAAGACCCGGTGCACGTTCCACAAGGGGCAGCCGCCACCATGCCGGGCAAAGGGGAAGCCCGCGCCGTCGAGCCGCTTGGAGACATTGCCCGCCTGATCCACCCGCAGGAAGAAGAACGGCACATTGGTCGAGCCGCTGCGCTGCAAGGTGGTCAGCCGGTGCGCGGCCTGTTCGAAACTGACCATGAAGCGGGCTGACAGCACCTCGATATCGTATTTCGTCTCGGTCGCGGCCTTGGCGAAGCGCGTGTAGGGCATGAGGAGCGCGGCGGCCCAATAGGATTGCAGCGCCCGGCGGATCAGCGTCTTCGCGTCCTCGCCTGAGCTGCGTGCCTCGTCGGCCAGCCGCTCGATCTCCGCGCCCTGTTCCAGCAGCGCCAGCTGCAGCGCCAGCTGGAACCGCCGCCCCGTTCCGTCGAGCATTTCGTTGAGGACAATCCGGCGGCGATGGTAATCGTGCCAGCGCAGCGCGCCCATCAGCAGGCCGTCATCCTCGATGCGGACCTCCAGCCCATGCTTGTCGGCGAGCCGCGCGGCCATGGCGTCGAGGCTGGAGATTTCGCCCGCAAGGTCAGCGGCACTGTCGTCGAGCGTGGGGAAGCTGTTCTTGCGCGCGGCGAGGAAGGCACGCGCCTCGGCCACCGCGTCGACCGCGCCGGTGGTGCCGTCGTCACCGCTGCCCTCGCTCGCCCGATCGACCAGCGCCAGCTGCTCTTCGCTGAAGGCCGTGTGCAGCCGCAGCAGCGCCTCGGCAAAGCCCGGATAGCTGGCGGCGATATCGGCCATGTCGAGCGCGTTGATATCGATGTCGGCGAAGACCGGGTCCTTCAACGCCCCGCGCAGCCGCACGGTCATCTCGTCGGCATCGTTGTCGGCCAGATCGGCGATATTGACCGCATAGGTGGTGGCGAGCTTCAGCAGCAGCTCGGCAGTGACGGGCCGCTGGTTGCGCTCCATCAGCGCGATATAGGACGGCGAGACGTCGAGATCGGCAGCCATGTTGGCCTGCGTCAGCCCCAGCTCGCGCCGCATTCGCTTGAGGCGCGGGCCCATATAGATCGCGCTCTTGGCCATAGGTCATCTCCTGCCGGGCGTGCCGAGTCGACAGCTTTACAACATTACATCACGATTTTGTAAAGTTCGACAAGTGGACACCGCAGCGCCTACCGCACTGCACCAATGCGCGTCAGAAGAGGGTCACAAGTTCACAACCTCTCTCTCAACCATACGGAACCCGACACCATGAGCTATTTCGAGGAAATCCACCGCCAGATGGCCGTCCGTCGCAACCATGGCGCCGACTGGCAGGCCATCGACCCCGAATTCGCCGCGCGCCTGCGCGTCCAGAACCGCTTCGCCACCGGGCTCGACATCGCCCGCTACACGGCGAACATCATGCGCGCCGACATGGAGGCCTATGACGCCGACCCCGCCGCCTACACCCAGTCGCTGGGCTGCTGGCACGGGTTCATCGCGCAGCAGAAGATGATCTCCATCAAGAAGCACTTCGGCGATACGAAGCGTCGCTACCTCTACCTCTCGGGCTGGATGGTTGCCGCGCTCCGCAGCGAGTTCGGGCCGCTGCCCGACCAGTCGATGCACGAAAAGACCAGCGTTCCGGCGCTGATCGAGGAGCTCTACACCTTCCTGCGCCAGGCCGATGCGCGTGAGCGGGGCATGCTGTTCCGCGATCTCGACAAGGCCCGCGAAAACGGTGACGAAATCGCCGCCCAGCAGGCCCAGAGCGCGATCGACAACCACCAGACCCACGTCGTGCCGGTTATCGCCGACATCGACGCCGGGTTCGGCAATGCCGAGGCGACCTATCTGCTGGCCAAGAAGATGATCGAGGCCGGGGCCTGCGCCCTGCAGATCGAGAACCAGGTGTCCGACGAGAAGCAGTGCGGCCACCAGGACGGCAAGGTCACGGTTCCGCACGAGGACTTCCTGCAGAAGATCCGCGCGATCCGTTATGCCTTCCTCGAACTGGGCGTGCCCAACGGCATCATCGTTGCGCGGACCGACTCGCTCGGCGCGGGCCTGACCAAGCAGATCGCCTTCTCCAGGGAGCCGGGCGACCTGGGCGACCAGTACAACGCCTTCCTCGATTGCGAGGAGGTCGATGCGAGCCAGATCGGCAATGGTGACGTGCTCATCACCCGCAACGGCCAGCTGCTGCGTCCCAAGCGGCTGCCCAGCAACCTCTATCAGTTCCGTTCGGGGACCGGTGAGGACCGCTGTGTGCTCGACTGCATCACCTCGCTGCAGAACGGCGCGGACCTGCTGTGGATCGAGACCGAGAAGCCCCATGTCGCCCAGATCGGTGGCATGGTGAACCGCATCCGCGAAGTGATCCCGAATGCGAAGCTGGTGTACAACAACTCGCCCAGCTTCAACTGGACGCTCAACTTCCGCCAGCAGGTCTATGACGCCTGGGAAGCGGGCGGCAAGGACGTTTCGGCCTATGACCGGGCGAAGCTGATGAGTGTGAATTACGACGGCACCGCGCTGGCGGACGAGGCCGACGAGCGTATCCGCACCTTCCAGCAGGACGCGGCGCGCGAGGCGGGCATCTTCCACCACCTGATCACGCTGCCGACCTATCACACGGCGGCGCTGAGCACGGACAACCTCGCCAAGCGTTACTTCGGTGACGAAGGCATGCTGGGTTACGTCAAGAACGTCCAGCGCGAGGAAATCCGCCAGGGCATCGCCTGTGTGAAGCACCAGAACATGGCCGGCTCCGATATCGGGGACGACCACAAGGAAGCCTTTGCCGGCGAAGCGGCCCTCAAGGCCGGCGGCAAGGACAACACCATGAACCAGTTCGCCGCCTGACGGCGATTGGGAACCAGTTCGCCGCCTGGAGGGAGAGGAGGCGAGGTCGCCGGGCTCCGGCCCGGCGGCCAACCCCACCCCATCACGAACCAACGACTTTATTCAAGGAGAATGACAATGTCGCAGCCTACCGCAGCCCGCCCGGTCTTCTCGACCGAAGATTTCCGCCTCGTCCGCAAGGCCGTCGCCGAATACATCCGTGCCAATCAGGAGGACATTGACGCGCCCAAGTTCGTCAACCTCCACCACCGCCTCGGCCGTTTCGGCTGAGCCCATGAAAGGACAGGTCCGGGCCAGCTGGCCCGGCCTGTTCCTGCTCCGGGTCACCAGACGGGCCCGGCCTTCTTTGATCTGGACGATATTGGACAAGACATGCTGAACGATCAGACCATGACCCGCGATGCCCTGGCCGCCATGCCCCAGCCGACCCGTTGCGAACGCACCGGGCTGGTAGTGGACGCCACGCTCGCGCGCTTCGTCGAGCATGAGGCGCTGCCCGGCACCGGCATCGCCGCCAGTGCCTTCTGGCAGGGCATGGCCGATCTGTTCGCCCGGTTCACCGCGCGCAACAAGGCGCTGCTGGCCGAGCGTGACCGGCTGCAGGCCGCGATCGACGAATGGCACCGCGCCAATCCCAACACCGGAACCGGCGCGCCCGAGGCCTTCCTGCGCGAAATTGGCTATCTCGTTCCCGAGCCCGCGCCCTTCTCCATCGGCACCAGCGGCGTCGATCCCGAAATCGCCGAGGTTGCGGGTGCCCAGCTGGTCGTCCCCTCGCTCAATGCGCGCTTTCTCCTGAACGCGGCCAATGCCCGCTGGGGCAGCCTCTACGACGCGCTCTATGGCACCGACGCCATTGATGGCACTGCGCCGCCCGCTGGCTCGTTCGACGAAGCGCGCGGGGCCAAGGTCATCGCCTGGGCGCGCGCCTTCCTCGACAGCGCGGTCCCACTCGCCGAGGGGAGCTGGAGCGACTGGACCGGCGGCACGCCCGCTCTGGCCGACCCGGCGCAACTGGTTGGCCGGAACGGCGATAACTGGCTGCTGCGGCACAATGGCCTGCATATCGAGATCGTGATCGATCCCGAGCACATGATCGGTCGCACCGACAGAGCGGGCATCGCCGATGTCCTGCTCGAATCCGCGCTGACCACCATCGTCGACCTGGAGGATTCGGTTGCCGCGGTCGATGGCAGCGACAAGACCGAGGCCTATCGCAACTGGCTGGGCGTGCTGCGCGGCGACCTGACCGCGACCTTTGCCAAGGGCGGCCGCGACATGGTCCGCCGGGCGTCGCCCGACCGCGACTACACCGCGCTCGACGGTTCCCGGCTGACCCTGCCGGGGCGCAGCCTGCTGCTGGTCCGCAATGTTGGCCACCTGATGACCACGCCTGCGGTGCTGTTGCCGTCGGGCGAAGAGGCGCCTGAGGGTATTCTCGACGCGGGCGTTACCGCCCTGTGCGCGCTGCACGATCTCAAGCACCTTGGCTCGCAGCGAAACAGCCGTACCGGCGCGATGTATGTCGTTAAGCCCAAGATGCATGGCCCCGCCGAAGCGGCGCTGGCCAACGACCTGTTCGACGCGGTCGAGGACATGCTCGGCATGGCCCGCCACACGATCAAGGTTGGCGTGATGGACGAGGAACGGCGCACCAGCGCCAACCTCGCCGCCTGCATCCACGCGGTGAAGGACCGGATATTCTTCATCAACACCGGCTTCCTCGACCGGACGGGCGACGAGATTCACACCTCGATGCTGGCCGGGCCCATGCTCCGCAAGGCCGACATCAAGGCTGCGCGTTGGATTGCCGCCTACGAGGATCGCAATGTCCAGATCGGTCTCGCCTGCGGCTTTGCCGGTCGCGCGCAGATCGGGAAGGGCATGTGGGCGGCACCCGACCGCATGGCCGACATGCTCGACCAGAAGATTGGCCACCCCAAAAGCGGGGCGACCACGGCATGGGTCCCGTCGCCGACCGCCGCGACGCTGCATGCCACGCATTACCATGGCTGCGATGTCGCCGCGCGGCAGGCAGAGCGCGCGCGGGAGCCGGTCGCGCCGCTGGCCGACCTGCTGACCGTGCCGCTGGCGGGCAACACCCGCTGGAGCGAGGACGAGGTCACCCACGAGCTCGACAACAACATGCAGGGCATCCTTGGCTATGTCGTGCGCTGGGTCGGGCAGGGCATCGGTTGCTCCAAGGTCCCCGACCTGAGCGATATCGGGCTGATGGAAGACCGCGCCACCTTGCGGATTTCCAGCCAGCACATCGCCAACTGGCTGTTCCACGGCCTCGTCACCGAGGCCGATGTCGAGGCTTCGATGGCGCGCATGGCCGAGGTGGTCGACCGCCAGAATGCGGGCGATCCGCTGTACCAGCCGATGAGCGACAATTCCTCTTCGATCGAGCTGCAGGCGGCGCGCGCTCTGATCCTGGAAGGGTGCGAGCAGCCCAACGGCTATACCGAGCCGCTGCTGCACCAGTTCCGGGCGAAGGCCAAGGCTGCCGCTGAGGCATAGGCGCGGGCGCGCACGCCCGAAGACATGGGTGATGCGCCGTCGGAACCTGTCGATAATCGGCCCGGAACCGGCTGCGCGTCACTGTGGTCCCGTCCTGTGACGGCACTCCATCTCGCACTTGCAATATGACGTATGAAGGCCCAGTTCCACAGGCTCGGCCAGTGGAGAATCGCGTGTCTTTTGCCAAGCCAGAGGAAAAAGTCCTTGTTCTGCAGGGCGGTGGGGCGCTTGGCGCCTACCAGGCCGGGGCCTATCTCGCGCTCGCCGAGGCCGGACTTGGCGTCGACTGGATCGCGGGGATCTCGATCGGTGCCATCCATGCGGCGTTGCTCGCGGGCAATCCGCCCGAACTGCATGAGCAACGGCTGCATGAGTTCTGGGAACTGGTGACCGACGATGTGATCACCTTCCCCGGCTCCGACAGCCCGATGTTCCGGGCGCTGATCAACGAGATTTCGGCGGCCAAGGCGGCGGCCATGGGGATCGAGGGATTCTTCCGGCCGCGCGGCCCGTTCGAGGTCTTGGAGGAGATGTTCACCGTCGACTTCTGGAAGGGGCCGACCAGCTTTTACGACACCTCGCCGCTGAAACAGACCCTGCTCGAGCTCGCCGACTTTGACTATCTGAATGGGAAGGGGCCCCGCATCAGCGTCGGCGCGGTCGCGGTGGAGAGCGGCAACTTCGCCTATTTCGACAGCAAGCACCAGCTGATCGAGCCCGAGCATATCATGGCGAGCGCGGCGCTGCCGCCGGGCCTGCCCGCAGTCGAGATCGAAGGCGTGGCCTATTGGGATGGCGGCATGGTGTCCAACACGCCGCTGCAATATGTGCTCGAAGAGCCGGGCGACAGCCCGCAGCTGATTTTCCAGATCGACCTGTTCAGCGCCCGCGGTCGCATGCCCCGGAGCCTGCTGGACGTGCAGCACCGCGACAAGGATATCCGCCTGTCCAGCCGGACGCGCCTGACCACGGACCGCTATCTGCAATTACACGACATTGCCGGCCACGCGGCACGCCTGCGCGAAAAGCTGCCGCCCGAACTGCGCGACGACCCGGACATGGTGGCGCTGTACGAGGCCGGGCCGCACCGTCCGGTCACTGTCGTGCTGCTGATCAACCGCTCGACCGAGTTCGACAGCGGCACCAAGGACTACCAGTTCTCGCGCCTGTCCATGACCGAACGCTGGCGGGATGGCCGCGAGGACGCGCTGCAGACTCTGGCCAACCCGCTCTGGGTCGAACGCGAACTGTCCGGCAGCGGTATCGAAATCCTCGACCTGGCCAAGCCGGAAGGGGGCACCGGACCGCACCACAGCAAGGTTTCGGCCCTGTAGTCGCGCAAGCCGCACCGCTGGCCGGGCGGCAGAGCGGGTGACACAACTTTTGATTGCGGGTGAAAATCGCGGAACCGGCACTGTGTTACCCTGTTACCTTGACGTGATTGCTCATTATCTCGCACTTGCAATATCGGCCCTGAGCGCGCAGCCCCGCGCCATGGCCTGGGGAGAATCGTGTGCCTGCCACTGAGCCGGAGCAAAACGTCCTTGTCCTGCAGGGCGGCGGCGCGCTGGGAGCCTATCAGGCGGGCGCCTATATGGCGCTGGCCGATCACCAGTGCGAAATCGACTGGGTCGCGGGCATTTCCATCGGTGCGATCAACGGGGCGATCATCGCCGGCAATCCACCAGAGGCGCGCGCCGACAAACTCCATGCCTTCTGGGAAGAGGTCACCACCGACGCCATCCAGCTGCCCTGGCTGGAAGCCTCGGTGCTGCGTCCCTTTGCGAATGAACTGGCCGCCACGCAGGCCATGTTCGAAGGCGTCTCGGGCTTCTTTACGCCGCGTTTGCCGAGCCTGTTCTCGACCGATTTCTGGAAGGGACCGGTCAGCTTCTACGACACCTCGCCCCTGCGCGGCACGCTGCTCGACCTCGTCGATTTCGATTACCTCAACGACAAGGGGCCGCGCCTCAGCGTCGGGGCGGTCAATGTCGCGACCGGCAACTTCGCCTATTTCGACAGCGCCAGCCGGACCATCGCGCCCGAACACATCATGGCCAGCGGGGCGCTGCCGCCCGGCTTCCCCCCGATCGAGATCGACGGGGAGTTCTACTGGGATGGCGGGCTGGTCTCCAACACGCCGCTGCAATTCGTGCTGGAGGAGCCGGGCGAGTGCCCGCTGCTGATCTTCCAGATCGACCTGTTCAGCGCGCGGGGGCATGTGCCCGAGACCATGCTCGATGTGCAGCAGCGCGAAAAGGACATCCGCTATTCCAGCCGCACGCGCTTGACCACCGACCGCTATCGCCAGCTGCACGACATGGCCGGACGCGCGGCGCGGCTGCGCGCAAAGCTGCCGCCTGAATTGCAGGACGACCCCGACATCAAGACGCTGTGCGAGGCCGGGCCAAGCCGCCCGGTGACGCTGGCGCTGCTGATCCACCGCCCGTCCGAATTCGCCAGTGCGAGCAAGGATTACGAGTTTTCGCGCCTGTCGATGACCGAACGCTGGCAAGAGGGGCATGACGATGCCGTCCGCACGCTGGCCAGCCCGGTCTGGGCGGAGCGCAAGGATGTTGCCGGCGGCATTCATATCCTCGACCTTGGCTCGGCAGAAGATGTAGGCGGGCCGCGACGGCGGAAAGTTTCGGCGCTGTGAGGCGCCTGCAGGCAAGGACCAATACCGGAAGGACACGACGATGAGCTCGAACATGACCCTCAAGGACAAGGTGTGCATCGTGACTGGTGCCGCCAGCGGCATCGGCAAGGGCATCGCCACGCGCTACGTCGCTGATGGGGCCAGGGTCGCGATTGCCGATATCAATCAGGACGCGGCCGATGCGGCGGCGGCGGAACTGACCGCATTGGGGCAGGGCGAGGCCATTGGCGTTGTCATGGATGTGACCAGCGAGGAAGCGGTCGATGGCGGTGTGGCGAAGGTCGCGGAGAAATGGGGCGGGGTCGACGTGCTCGTCTCCAATGCCGGCATCCAGATCGTCCACCCGATCGAGAGTTTTCCCTTCGCCGACTGGAAGAAGATGCTCGCCATCCACCTCGACGGAGCCTTCCTGACCAGTCGCGCCTGCTACCGCCACATGAAGGAATCGGGTGGCGGATCGATCATCCTAATGGGCTCGGTCCACTCGAAGGAAGCCTCGCCGCTCAAATCCGCCTATGTCACCGCCAAGCACGGGCTGATGGGCCTGTCCAAGGTGCTTTCGAAGGAAGGCGCGGCGCATAACATCCGCTCGAACGTGATTTGCCCCGGCTTCGTGAAGACCCCGCTGGTCGAAAAGCAGATCCCCGAACAGGCCAAGGACCTGGGCATTTCCGAGCAGGAGGTGGTCGAGAAGATCATGCTCGGCAACACGGTCGACAAGGAATTCACCACGATCGAGGATATTGCCGAGATCGCGTGGATGTTCGCCGCCTTCCCGACCAACGCGCTGACCGGCCAGTCACTGGTCGCCAGCCACGGCTGGTTTATGAACTGAGGGGCGGGCGGGGCACCGCGTCCTCCGCCGATCTTCAAGAATCCGGATTGACCGGCCCCGCCAAGGCGGGCAAATGCGCGCTCCTGACGCGGGTGTAGCTCAATGGTAGAGCAGCAGCTTCCCAAGCTGACGACGAGGGTTCGATTCCCTTCACCCGCTCCATATATCGCTTATAAATCAGTGGGGTACGCCTGAAAATGCCATTGTGCCACTTGGCGCGGTTGGCACGGGCACCTGTACGGCCCGTGCCTGCGCGCGGCATTTTCACCCGCCATTTGTGCCAGCCAAAGCCCTGCTAGGGATCACGTAAGGCTGTCCGGTTGACAAAGGTCAGCAGTCCGATAACCAAAGTGTACGGAGTGTATGCTTTCAGTTTCGGGAGGTTGCGGAGTGTCCCGCACCTGTGAACCGACTGTCACAACGTGCCACCGGAAGAGGAGAGGACCATGCCTGCTACCGATGCTGAACTGATTGAACGTGCCCGCGCGCTCGCGCCCGCCATCAAGGCGCGTGCGCCGGAAGTGGCGCAGCAGCGCAAGCCGCACGATGATACGATCAAGGAACTGATCGACGCGGAAATCCTGCAGATGTGGGTGCCGAAGAAGTGGGGCGGCTCGGAAGCCAAATTCTCCACCATCTTCGATGTCGTCCGCCCGATCAGCGCGGCATGCCCGTCAACCGGGTGGATCACGTCGTTCTATATCCTGCACAACATGTACATCGCCAAGTTTCCCGCCCAGGCGCAGGAAGAGGTCTTCGGCAAAAGCGGCAACGCGCTGCTGCCCGCGGCGTCCGCGCCCGATCTCAAGGCCGAGAAGGTCGACGGCGGCTGGAAGGTCAGCGGCAAGGCGATCTGGGGTTCGGGCATCGTCCATGCCGACTGGGTGATGATGTCTGGCAATACCGAGACCGGGCCGCGCTCGTTCCTGATGCCGGTCGAAGACGTCGAAATGATCGACACCTGGTTCTACACCGGCATGGCCGGGACCGGCAGCAACGATTACGTCGCCAAGGACGTGTTCGTGCCCGAGCATCGCGCCGTCTCGCTGATGGAGTTCTTCGCCGGTGAAACCGAAGGGGCTGACCTGCCCCCCAGAAAGTGGTCCGTTTTGGTAGTTAGGATTCCGGCTATTTG
>CAYOSE010000019.1:0-32038 GCA_964406535.1 uncultured Sphingomonadaceae bacterium | reverse complement strand
TACACTCTTTCCCCCGCCGCCGCCGCCTCCGCCGCCTCCCCCGCCGCCGCCTCCGGCTGCGGTCTGCAACGAGGGGCCGTACATCGTGTTCTTCGACTGGGATAAGTCGGACATCACGCCGGAGGCCGCCACGGTCCTCAATTCGGCGATCACGGCTTACGGCGATTGCGGCACGGCCGACATCATGCTCGCCGGTCACACCGACCGTTCGGGCTCGGTCAGCTACAACATGGGCCTTGCCGAACGTCGTAACGAAAGCGTCGAGGGTTACCTCACGCAGCGTGGCATCCCCGAAGCGCTGATCTCCAGCGAAGCCTTCGGCGAGAGCATGCCGCGTGTCGACACCGCCGACGGTGTGCGCGAGCCGCAGAACCGCCGCGTGGAAATCACCTACGGGCCGGGTTCGGGCAACTAAGTCCGATCACCAGCCAGCAGGCTGAAACGAAAGGGGCCGGGAGGAAACTCCCGGCCCCTTTTGCGTGGGGGCGTGAATTTGCTGCCAGTCGGACGCGCTGCGCCCGCGCTCGGTCACGCTAGACCGCGTTCGGGTGCCGCCAGGTTTCGTTGAGTGCTGAGCCATGCGGCCTTGCCAGCCGAGCGGGTGGTCAGTCCGCGTCGCGCGCCGTGCTGCGTTCGGCCAGCATGTCCAGCGTCGGCCTGATCGGCGCCAGGTCGTACCCGGCCTCGGCGGCAGCCTTGGTCAGCGTGTCCGGGGCGGTACCAAGGCTCGCCATCGTCAGCGACCATAGCAGCGTCGAGCGTGTGCCTGACCGGCAAAACGCCAGCACTGGCCCCTCTGCCTGTTCCAGCGCCATGGCGGTCGCCTCGACCTGCGCTTCGCTGAAGCCGCCCGGTGTCACCGGAATGGCGCGATAGGCGAGACCTGCGGCGGCCGCGGTATCCTCGATCGCGGTCCCCGCCGGCTGGTCCTCGGCCTCTCCTTCAGGGCGGTTGTTGATGACCATGGAGAAGCCGCGTTCGGCCGCCTCCTCCACATCTTCGACACTGATCTGCGGGCTGGCCCAGAAATCGTCGGTCAGGCGGCGAAAATCGCTCATTGTCCGGCCTCCGCAGGTTTCGCCTTCTTCAGTGATCGGTTGCGCTTGACCATGTTGAGCATTTCCACGCCCACCGAGAAGCCCATTGCCGCGTAGATATAGCCCTTGGGCACATGGAACCCGAAGCCGTCGGCCACCAGCACCAGCCCGATCATCACCAGGAAGGACAGCGCGAGCATCACCAGCGTCGGGTTGCGCTCGATGAACTTCGCCAGCGGATCGGCTGCCACCAGCATCAGTCCCACGGTGATGATCACGGCGGTTACCATGATCGGGATCTCGTCGGTCATGCCGACAGCAGTGAGAATCGAATCGATGGAGAACACCATGTCGAGCAGGATGATCTGGATGATCACCGAACCGAAGGAGAGTACCACGGCTTCCCCCTGATTCTTGTTGAGGATGTCCTTCGAAGGGTCATCCGGCTCCATATTGTGATGGATTTCCTTGGTCGCCTTCCACAGCAGAAACAGCCCGCCCGCCAGCAGGATCAGGTCGCGTCCGGAAAAGGCCGTCTCGAAAGTCGGTTCGCCATGCTCGCTCGGCGCGCCGGTAATGCCCAGGTCGAACAGCGGCGTCTGCAGCGTGACCAGCCAGCCGATCAGCATCAGCAGGCCGATTCGCATGACCAGCGCCAGTATCAGGCCGATTCTGCGGGCTTTTTGCTGCTGCTGAGGCGGCAGCTTGTTCGACAGGATGGCGATGAAGACGAGGTTGTCGATCCCCAGGACGACCTCCAGCACTACCAGGGTCAGTAGCGCCAGCCAGGCGCCGGGGTCGGAGAGCAGGGCGATCAATTCCATGGCGCTGTTGTTGCCCAAGCCGGGGAGCAATTCAAGCGCGCCGGCGGCATGGCCTGGCCGCTATCGGGGCTGCATAAGGCGTCTTGCCCCGCTGCCGCCTTAAATCGTTCGCATCCCGTCCCTTAATACGATATAGAACGGCACCTGAAGTGACGGGGCAGGTCCATCGCTTCCTTCTGGCGGCCGTCGTCCGTTCGCACAGGAGAGTTCGCAAGGGCGATGAATACGAAGGTTTTTACGTTACATGGGTTACGATAGAGGACGTCGCGGTCGGGGACGCGACAAGCGCGACGGTTTCGGCGAAGACAGTTACGATCCGTTCGGTGATGGCGGTCCGGCGCCCATGGGCGGCGACGACTGGCGCGGCGGTGGCGGCGATCGTTTCGGTGGCGGTGGAGACCGCTTTGGCGGCGGCGGCGGTCGTGGCTTTGACGACGATCGCGGCGGTTCGCGTGGTGGCGGCTTCGGCGGCGGCCCGCGTGGCGGTGGCGGCTTTGGCGGTGGCGGTCGTGGCGGCGGCATGCCGGCTCAGGTCGTTGGAACCGGTCAGGGCAAGGTCAAGTTCTTCAACGGGCAGAAGGGTTTCGGCTTCATCCAGCGCGATGAGGGCGGTGAGGACGTGTTCGTCCATATCAGCCAGGTCGAACGCGCCGGCCTGCAGGGTCTTGCCGAAGGGCAGGAGCTGCAGTTCAACCTCGTCGATCGTGGCGGCAAGATCTCGGCTGCCGACCTGCAGATCGTCGGCGATGTCATTCCCGTGTCGAGTGCACCCCGTGCACCGCAGCGTGAGCTGACTGGCGAGAAGGCTGTTGGCACGGTGAAGTTCTTCAACTCGATGAAGGGCTTTGGCTTCATCACCCGCGACGATGGCAAGGAAGATGCCTTCGTGCATATCAGCGCGGTGGAACGGGCTGGCCTGCAGGGTATCCAGGAAGGCGACCGCCTCGAATTCGACCTTGAGGTCGACCGACGAGGCAAATATTCGGCCGTCAACCTCGTGCCGGTCCAGGGCTGACCGGCACCTGCGAGGGTTCTTGTGGCGGCCGTGTTTGATCGGCCGCCGCACTCCCACCAGAGCTAGGGACAAACGGCGGCCACTGGCCGCCGTTTGTCGTTAAGCTATCCAAATTACAGGGAATTGTTGGATGTCGATTTCTCCGCTTATGCCGGTCTATCCCCGGTGTGATATCCGCCCGGTGCGTGGCGAGCACTGCCACCTCATTTCCGAAGATGGCGCACGCTACCTCGACTTTGCCGCCGGTATCGCCGTCAACGCGCTGGGCCATTCGCACCCCGGCCTGATCGGCGCGATCCAGCGCCAGGCCGAGACGCTGATGCACGTCTCCAACCTCTATGGGAGCCCGCAGGGCGAGGCCGTGGCGCAGCGGCTGGTCGACCTGACCTTCGCTGACACGGTGTTCTTCACCAATTCGGGCGCGGAAGCGGTCGAGGCGGCGATCAAGGCCGCGCGCAGCTACCACCAGTCGGCGGGAAATGCCGAGCGCTTCGAACTGATCACCTTCAACAACGCCTTCCACGGGCGGACGATGGCGACCATCAGTGCCTCTGATCAGGAGAAGATGCACAAGGGGTTCGAGCCCCTGTTGCCCGGCTTCCGCTATGTCGGCTTCAACGACCTGGCCGGAGCCGAGGCGGCGATCGGGCCAAATACGGCGGGCTTCCTGGTAGAGCCCGTGCAGGGCGAGGGCGGCATTCGCGTCGCCACGCCCGAATTCATGCAGGGCTTGCGCGCGCTGGCGGACAAGCACGGCCTGTTGCTGGTGCTTGACGAGGTCCAGTCCGGCATCGGTCGGACTGGGACCTTCCTCGCGCACGAGCATTACGGCGTGACGCCCGACATTGTGGCGATTGCGAAGGGGATCGGCGGCGGCTTCCCGCTCGGTGCGTGCCTGGCGACCGAGGAGGCCGCGCGCGGCATGGTTTTCGGCACCCATGGCTCGACCTATGGCGGCAACCCGCTGGCCATGGCGGCCGGCTCCGCCGTGCTCGACGTGATCGGGGAGGACGATTTTCTCGCCGAGGTGAAGGCCAAGGGCGAGCGGCTGATGGCCCGGCTCGAACAGTTTATCGGCAATTATCCCGAGCTGTTCGAGGGTGTGCGCGGGCTGGGCCTGATGATTGGGCTGAAGATGCGCGTCGAGCCGCGTGGCTTCATGCTCCACCTGCGCGAAAAGCACGGCCTGCTGACCGTCGGCGCGGGGGACAGCACCTTGCGCCTGTTGCCGCCGCTGGTCATCGGCGATGCCGAGATCGACGAGTTCTTCGAGAAGCTGTCGGCAGGCGCGGCGGACTACCAGCCGGAGAGCGCATGATGAGCGTCAGGAAGTTCCTCGATCTTTCGGATGCCGGCGGCGACGCAATTGCCGCGATGCTCGCCGATGCGCTCGACCGCAAGAAGGCGCGCGCTGGCCAGCCCCGTGGGGCGATCGATCCCGACGCGCCGCTGGCGGGCCGGGTGCTGGGCATGGTGTTCGAGAAGAACTCAACCCGCACGCGTGTCAGCTTCGACATGGCGATGCGCCAGCTCGGCGGCTCGGCGCTGATCCTCGATTCGGGGACGACCCAGCTCGGGCGCGGGGAGAGCGTGGCCGATACGGCGCGTGTGCTCGGGCGCATGGTCGATGCGATCATGGTCCGTACCGACGACCACGCCAAGATCGAGGAAATGGCTGAATATGCGGGCGTGCCGGTGATCAACGGCCTGACCGATCGCTCGCATCCCTGCCAGATCGTCGCCGACCTGCTGACGATCATCGAAAGCGGCAAGCCGTTGCCGGGTCTCGAGGTCGCGTGGCTGGGCGATGGCAACAATGTGCTGCACTCGATCCTCGAGGCAGCGGGGTTGATGAAGTTCAACGTGCGGGTCGGTACCCCACAGGGCTATGAGCCGGAGGCCGAGTTCGTGGAGATGGCACGCGCTGGCGGCGCGCAGGTCTCGCTGACCAATGATCCTGTTGCTGCGGTCGCTGGCGCGGATATCGTTGTCACCGATACCTGGGTATCGATGGGGCAGGCCCATGCCGCGGAAAAGCTGGCCGCCATGGCCCCCTTCCAGGCCAATGCGGCGCTGATGGCGCGCGCGGCTGGCGATGCACGCTTCCTGCATTGTCTGCCCGCGCATGTCGGCGACGAGGTCAGCGAAGAGGTCTTCGAAGGGCCGCAATCGCTCGTCTTCGACGAGGCGGAAAATCGCCTCCACGCGCAGAAGAGTGTGCTGCTGTGGAGTTTCGGTCTGCTCTGATCGGCGCGGAGGGCGCGCCGATTGCGGGCGTCTTCAATCCGCCGGGCGAGACCCTATATCGCCGGCATGGCCAACGAAAACCCATCGTCTGACGTCACCGGTTTTGACCGCGTGCTCGGCTTCACCATCCCCGACCGCCATTGCCGAGGGCGTGTGGTGCGGCTTGGTCCGGTGCTGCAAAAGATCCTCTCGGCGCACGATTATCCGGTCGTGCTCAAGATCCTGCTGGGGGAGGCGCTGACCATCACCAGCCTGATGGGTAGCCTGCTGAAGAATGCCGGCGATCAGCTGACAATGCAGGCGCAGACCGATGACGGCGTCGTTTCGCTGCTGGTGTGCGATTACCGCGATGGCGAGATTCGCGGCTATGTGCAGTTCGATGAGGAGCGTTTCGATACACTGGGCGCAGAGCCGCCGCTGGAGGCGCTGTTCGGCTCCGGCCATCTGGCGATCACGTTCGACATCGCTGCGACAGGTCAGCGCTATCAGGGAATCGTGCCGCTCGAAGGGGCATCGCTGGCGCATGCCCTGGAGCACTATTTCGTCCAGAGCGAACAGGTGCCGACGCTGATCCGCACCGGGATCACCTTCGGACCTGAGGGTGAGGAGGTGGCCGCAGGCCTGTTGGTCCAGCACCTGGCCGAAGGTGAGGAAGGGCGGGAGCGCTTGCACGTCCGCCTCGACCATCCCGACTGGGAACATGTCGCGATTCTGTCTGGCAGCATGACGGGCGAAGAACTGGTCGATGAAGCCCTGCCGCTCGAAACGCTGGTTTGGCGCCTGTTCCACGAAGAGGCGGAGGTGCGGACCACCCAGCTTGCCGGGCTGTCGCGCGGATGTCGTTGCAGCGAACTGCATTTCGCCAATGTGCTGGCCAAGTTTCCCAAGGAGGACAGACGCGAAATGGCCGACGAAAACGGGATCATCCGCGTGGACTGTGCGTTCTGCTCGAAGGAATTCCCGATTCAGGACTGACCCTTTATGGGAACGCTTCATCGCTTCTATGGTGCAATCTGTCGTTCATATGGCAGATGCTAAGGAATGATCATGAACCTCGGCCTTGTTCCGAACCTGCAGCGACTTCGCACCCCGGCTCGCCATCTGGCGAAGCTGTTGGTGCGCCTGATCGCGCCGGTGCTGGGGCTGGCGGCTCTGGGCTACCCCGTGGCAGCCCAGGCGCCGGAGCTGGCCATGCTGGGCAGCCTGCAAAAGGGTGCATGGGAACTGCGCTTCCGCTCGGACAATACGACGCAGCGTATTTGTGTGCGCTCGGGCCGTGAATTCCTGCAACTGCGCCACAAGCAGGCGGGGTGCGAGCGATTTGTGGTCGAGGACAGCGCCAATCTGGTGACGGTGCAATATACCTGCCGGGGGGATGGCTATGGCCGGACCACCATCAGGCGCGAGAACGACCGCCTGGTTCAGATCAAGAGCCAGGGCATCAAGAGCGGTGCCCCCTTCTCCATCGATGCGGAAGCACGTCACGCTGGCAGTTGCTGAGCTGAGCAGCGCGGGGCTTGCTCGCCGGGCCACTGCCGCCTAGCGACAGCGCATGGACGCCAATAATCGTGAAGCTGTGGTGCTGCTTTCGGGCGGGCTCGATTCGATGGTCGCTGCGGGGATCGCCGCGCAGCAGGGCTTTTCGATCGCCGCGCTGACCATCGACTATAACCAGCGCCATCGGCGCGAGATCGAGGCGGCCAAGGCCATCGCGGAGCATCTGGGTGCCGTGCGGCACGTGGTCCTGCCGCTTGACCTCAGTCAGTTCGGGGGCTCGGCGCTGACCGCCGATATTGCCGTGCCCAAGGGCGGGGTGGAGCCGGGTGTTCCGGTCACCTATGTGCCGGGGCGCAATCTCGTATTCCTGTCGCTGGCGCTGGCATGGGCGGAAGCGATCGGATCGCGCGACCTGTTTATCGGCGTCAATGCGCTCGACTATTCGGGCTATCCCGATTGTCGGCCTGAATTCATTGCCAGTTTTGTCGAGACGGCCCAGCTCGCCACGCGTGACGGCGTGTCAGGCGACGGCTTTTCCATCCACACGCCGCTGCAGTTCTGGGAGAAATCGCGGATCGCTTCCGAGGCGGATCGGATCGGGCTCGATCCGGGCATGAGCTGGTCGTGTTACGATCCCACGCCAGAGGGCCGTGCTTGCGGCTTGTGCGATTCGTGCCGCCTGCGCCGCAAGGGTTTTGCCGAGGCGGGGCTCGCAGACCCTACCGATTATGCCGCCGCGCCCTGATGAGGGCGGCCCGTTGGGCCTGCGAAACGCCCGGCCTGCTTAGCGTTCCATCAGGACGCCGCAGGCCACCCGCGAGCCGGCAGCGCCGGTGGGATCGGTGCGGTAATCGTCGGCACCGGCATGGACGATGATCGCCGTCCCATCCTCGTCGAACAGCCAGGCGCGGATCTCCTCTTCGGTACCCGGCAGCAGCGCGCTGACCGTGCCGACGCGGTCGGGGCCAATCTCGACATTGGGAAGATCGCCAAGGTGCGACCCGGCGGGATTGAGGCTGCCATGTTCGCGCCCGAGCGGATTGAGGTGGCCCCCGGCGGAGGTGTAGTCGCTGGCCGCGCACGAGCCGGTCTGGTGCAGGTGGACGGCATGGGTGCCTTCGGAAAGGCCCGACAGCGCAATCGAGATCGACGCTCCGCTCGGCCCATAGATCACGGTTCCGACACCCACATCACGCCCGTCCGAATTGATCGCTGCGGTGGCAATCACATCGGGCGTCGATTCCTCGATCGTCTGGCAAGCTGCCAGTGAGACCGTGGAAAGAGTAATTGCGGCAACGGCGATCAGGCGCATGGCTGGATTCCTCGTGTTGTTCGGGTGCTGAACGAGCGAGGGCCAGATCTGCTCCCACCAGAATTACGACAAAGTGCCGTTAGCGACCAGGGCAGCGATCAGTCCCTCGATCGCAGTACGCGCTTCGGCATCTATCACGCTTCCACCCGACGGCGAAACCACCGAAGCTGCCGTCTGCCAGCCATCATGATAAAGGCGCGATTGTCCAGTGTTGAGGTCGAGGACGCGCACACCGTTACGCGGGGTGACGAACAGCCAGGCCCCCACGGCGTAGCAGGCGAGTTCTCCCGCGTGGCCTGCCCAATCGCCGGTCGGCGTGTCGCCAATCAGCCAGGTCTCGCCATCCCTGGGCGTAACAGGCGGCGCATCGGCTTCGCCCTCAATCGCGGCGTGGAGCAGGCAATCGAGGATCGCATGGGCCTCGTTGACGTAGAATTCCTTCTGCGATTGGGCGGCAGCCGTGACTATGTTGCGCGCCGCGCAGGCTCTCGGGCTCGGCGGCGGAGAACAGATGCGCGGTCGCGCCACCCGGCCAGGTCAACCGCTTCAGCGAGGGTTCGAACAGCGGGCAGCGGTCGGGCGGCGAACACGCGAGAATCCCGCTCTCCCCCTCGACCATCACCGCGCGCGCCTCGCCCAGCGAAGAGCCGACCAGCGCAACCCGCGCGCTGGCGTCGTGCCGGGCAATGTCGCACACCCATTCCGCCCCTGCGCGGGTCTTGCCGAAGCCGCGCCCGGCGCAGATCAGCCACACCCGCCAGTCGCCCGGCGGGGCGAGCTGTTCGCTGCGCGCCCAGAATGGCCAGTGGCGTTTCAGTGCCGCGCGTTCGGCTTCGCTCAACCCGCTCAGGAAGTCGTAACGCTCGGCGTCCTCCAGACTGGTGAGACAGGCCCGCCAGTCAGGCGCCTGCATCATCGCCCTCGGCAGATTTCAGCGCGTCCGCGCATTCCAGCTCGTGATCGCGCAGTGCCTGGATCTTGGCATCGAGCGAGGCGAGCACATCCTCCTCGCTGGCCTCGCTCTGGCGGGCCTTCTCGCGCGCCACACTTTCGCGATGCAGGGCGAGCAGGCGCAGCGCATTGGCGGCGTCGAACTTGTTGTCGTCCTTGCTCGTGCCCATGCGGAGCCGGTGCAGGGTCTCCATCTCCAGATGCTGGTAGCCTTCGACCAGCGCCTCGGTCCACAGGTCGGCGAATTCCGGTTCCTCGCGCCGGACCTTGTAGGCGCGCGAGGGGTTGATCCCGGCAATGCGTGCGGCGGCGCTGACATTGGAGGTTTCCGCCAGCGTATCGAGAAACAGGCCGCGCCAGTGGCGGTCGAGATTGTCCTTTTCGCCGGTCTTCTGTTCCGGCCTGAGCTTGGTTCGGTTGCGCGCCATTATCTGTCCGCTTGTCCTTGCCCCGTGAATCCCAGTGCACCGCCTGCGCCAACGCAAAAGGGCAGGTCCCTGCGGACCCGCCCTTTCGATTCGCTCTATCGCGATGTTCCGTTTCTCTAGGCGATTATGTCTTTAACAAACCCACGCCTAGAGAGCGTTGAAATAGCGGGATAATCCCCTCGCTTGGCCGATTCCCCGACTATGACCGAATCGGTACTTTCAGCGTGACGCTGTAGGGAAGTGCTATTTAGCCAAGCTTGAAGCGGAAGCCGCCGCCTTTGGTGAAATTGAGTTCGTGCTGAGAGATTATGTCCATGCCGATTATCATGTCGAACCAGCTATTGGCCTTGATCTCAGCTGCGATGTGTCTGCCAGGGATTTGATAGAGCGTCCTTGTAACCTCCATCTCCCCATCAATATCCATTACTTCCTCACACCAGACACCAAGGGTGATGAGGTAGGACATGTGGTCGTAGGTGCCGCTTCCGCTTGTCATCGGAATTAGGCCACGCGGCAGCAGGAAGCTTTCCTTTACTACGTGGGGAAGTACGCATGTAATGTCAGCGCCAGTGTCTAGCAGTGCGCGATATTCTCGGATGTGGAAGGAAGCTGGAGAAGGCTCTGGCGAGACCGTTCCTAAAGCAGGAAGACCCTCCGAAACTGCCACTTGGACAATTGGCTTACCTTCAAACAGCGATCCCGTTATCTGCGGCATGTGATAAGAACCCCAAGTCGATGGGCCGGTTTATCACACGCTGGACAGAAAAAGGAAGTTTGCCAAACTTCTTGGCACCCTCTTCTACGGCTTCATCTGCGGTTCCGTAGTATCCCACGATCTCTTGCTTATGGATGAGGGCAACTTCGCCAGCATGCTCAGACATGATGGACGCGATTATGGATTTGAAAAATTCGTAATTTCCACGAATTTCCCTCTCCCGGTTGTCAAGCATCAGTTTTCCCCATCGCGGCTACACCAATCAAATATCATTGATAGTGACACTGTGTCACGAGGCTATCTTGACGCCGGAAGCACATTGTGAGCGTCCCTGATTCCAATTGGAATCAAGAACCTCTTGGATTTGAAATTTAATTGTTTGGCCTTGAGAAGGCTTCCTGATTCCGCGAATCAACCTTTTTCCTGCTTATCCACATTTGGGGTTCGTACGAGCCTGCCGAGACGGTCTTTGAAATGCCCTTCGTCGTCGTCGCACTCAAGCTCGCGCGCGGCGTCCTTGAACTTGTCGAGTTGTGATTTATCGTCCGCCATATGGACCTCTACCTGTTCTCTGACGAAGCCGGGTGCTTCACGTTCAACCGCAAGCCCAACGTCAGCCGATATTTCATACTTTGCACTGTTACCACAACGTCTCTCGCCTTGGCAGAGGCGCTGTTTCGTCTGCGGCACGACCTGTTGCGGGATGGCCTGCCAGTGGCCGACTACTTCCATGCGACTAGCGATGCACAGGCGGTGCGCGACCGCGTTTTCGCTGAGATCATGAAGCACGAGTTTCAATATCAGGTGACGATTTGTGAGAAGTCTAAGGCTCAACCACAGGTCCGAACCAATAAGGCGCGATTCTATAAGTATCCGTGGTTCTACCACTTCAAACACGGCATCGCGCCTAGGTTGGGCAACAATGATCGACTTGTAGTTACAGCCGCCTCAATCGGCACCAAGAAGGAACGAGCAACCTACGTCACTGCGTTAAATGATGTTGTGAATCAGAGTGCAGCAAGCATGCCGTGGGTAGTAGATTTTCGCCCAGCAATGGCTTGCTATATGCTGCAAGTCGCTGACTACTGCGCGTGGGCGACGCAACGCCTATGGGAACAGAACGACGAACGCTCGCACCAGATCATTAAAGACCGCCAATCCTACTCCTATGAGCTTTGGAGGCGCGGCACGGTGCACTACTATTGATTGCTATGCAGCCCGCCATATCGGCAATCTTGGCTATCTAGTGAAAGGCCCAGGGGCCTTTATCACCAAGCAAGAGCTGCGAAACCTTCCTAGGATCAAAAGCATGATTTGTCAAGAAAATCATAGGCTTGCTAAGCTCCTGATTTGACTCGACTATTTCCATCGGCCCCGCCTGCGAGGCTGGAAGCCCGGCAGCCAAAGTTGCTCTTCGCTCTTAGGCGACCGCGACAGGCCCCCCATAGGTTAGGCGCTTGCCCACGATGCCCTTCACCGCATTGTCAGCGCGGGTGCGGTCATCAATGCCGTTGGCGGTGCGGTTGTTGTAACGGAACTCGAACTCCGCGAGGTAGCGGTGCAGGTGCTGCTCGGCACAGTGCTGGTACACGCCGCGCATACCGCGCTTGAAGATCGAGAACGCGCCCTCAACGGTGTTCGTGTGAATGGTGCGGTCGTTCAGATCGACATACTGCATGGCGGCATGGGTGGTGGTGCCATGCTCGCGGAAGTCGCGGCCAATCTTGCGGTACATCTTGGCTTCGTCCGTCATAAGGCGGGCTTCACGGCTGATGTTCTTGAGAACAATCGGGTGGATTTCGTCGGCCTTCGCCGCTTCGAACTTGAACCAGCGGCTCTGGCCGCTCTCACGGTCCACCAGTGCGAGAACGCCGTGCTTGTGGGCAGTACCGCGACGGGTTGGCACATCGCGCTTGAAGCCGATGTAGGTTTCATCGACTTCAACCGCACCACCATTGCCGCCAAAGGGCTGCGCCAGATCGCCGGAACGCATGGCTTCACGAATACGGTGGGCCAGGAACCACGCGCTCTTGTACTGGACCTCTAGGACGCGAGAAAGCTGGTGGGCGCTGATGCCCTTCTTGCTCGACACCATGAGGTGAACCGCCTGAAGCATCTTGTAGAGCGGCAGGCGCGCATGTTCGAACACGGTGCCAACCTTGGCGGTGAACTGCTTGCGGCACTCGCCACACTTCTTGAGGCCGTAGCGCACCTTGCCTTCGGGGTTCTTCTTCGAAGGCTTCGAGCGAACGCCGGACAGATCATAGACGCGGCCACCATGCACACCACAGTGCGGGCAGGTCACTCCATCGGCCCAGACGATGCTCTCAAGGTACTCAAAAGCCTTGGCTTCATCGTGGAAATGCGAGGAAGAAAGAACCGACACGGTGATATTGCTCCTTGTTGAGCATTATCTAGCACTTAGCCGTGGGTTTGTAAAGTACACAATCGCCTTTCTCTAACCAAAGAGCGTTACGATGTCAATAGAAAAGTGCCAAATAGGTTATTTAATCGCGCTTGCGGCGGCGCGGCCCCTCGCCTAACCGTGCAGACAGGCAGGTTCAGGGTGGTTCGGGGACTTTATGGGCTGGTTGCGTGCGCTCTATGACTGGGTGATGGAAAAGGCCGCGCATCGCCACGCGGAACGCTGGCTGGCGCTGTTCGCCTTCGTCGAATCCTCCTTCTTCCCGATACCGCCACACCCTTTGCTCGGCCTGATGTGTCTGGCCGAACCGAAGAAGGCGCTGCGCTTCGCTTTGATCTGCACCGGCTTCTCGGTGCTCGGCGGCATGCTCGGTTATGCGATCGGGTACTTCCTGTATGAGGCAATCGGCGTCTGGCTGATCGACGTGCTCGGCCTGACCGAGGCCTTCCCCAAGGCCGCCTGCTACCTGCGCGAGAACGACTGGCAGGCGATCATGATCGCCGGGACCACGCCCGTGCCGTTCAAGCTGCTAACGATCACCGCCGGCTTCATCGCGATGAATTTCGGTACGTTCGTGCTCGCGAGTATCGCCGGGCGCGGCTTCGTCTTCATGCTGGTGGGCGTGTTGTTCCAGGTGTTCGGCGCGCCGATCAAGAGCTTCGTCGACAAGTACCTCGTCTGGCTATCCGGCCTGTTCGTGGTGCTGGTGATTGGCGGCTTCATCGCCATCACCCAGCTCAGCCATGGCGACGAGAGCGATCCGACCGACCCTTGCGCCAATGTCACCTCGATCGAGCAGCTCTGACGCAGGAAATACTTCGATACCTGTCGAAATAACACTTGCGAGTTCGCGCAAACATTTCGATAAGTTTCGAAATGAACGCGAAGCAAGTCATCGCCGCACTTTCCGCTCTGGCGCAGGAGCATCGTCTCGCCGCCTTCCGTCTGCTGGTCGAGGCCGGTGAGGCGGGCCTTGCTGCGGGGCGCATGGCCGAGGCACTGGGGGTGCCCAATTCCTCGCTGTCCTTTCATCTGGCCCAGCTGACCGAAGCAGGCCTGATCGACCAGCGGCGGGCGGGGCGCTCGCTCATCTATTCGGCGAACTATCAGGCCATGAATGCACTGATGACGTACCTCACCGACAATTGCTGTGGCGGCGAGGACTGCGGCACCTCGGTGGCTGCCACAATCTGCGGGAACTGACGATGCGAAACGTGCTCTTCCTGTGCACGGCCAATTCGGCGCGCTCGATCCTCGCCGAGGCAATCCTGCGCGACGCCGCGCCGGGGCGGTTCGCGGCTTTTTCTGCCGGAAGCAAGCCGCGTGGAGAGCCCAATCCGCTGGCGCTGGAGCTACTGGCGAGCAAGGGCCATGACACGAGCGCGCTGAGCTCCAAGAGCTGGGACGTCTTCACCGCACGCGGTGCGCCGCCGATCCACGCCGTGATCACCGTGTGCGACAATGCCAAGGGCGAAAGCTGCCCCATCTTCCCCGGTCATCCGGTGCAGGCACATTGGGGCATTCCCGATCCTGCGGGCTATGCCGCGGACGGCAGCCATGTGGATGGCGACATGGCTGGCTTCGAACTTGCGTATGCGCGGCTGAGCGACCGCGTCGCGGGATTGCTGGCGCTGGACGAGGACGCGCTCGACCCCAAGGCATGGCGAGACGCCCTGACCGCGATCGGGCGCGAGGCGGAAGGGGCGACAGGCTGATGGGAGTGTTTGAACGCTGGTTGTCGCTGTGGGTGGCACTCGCCATCGCGGCGGGGATCGTCCTGGGCCTGATCGCGCCGCAATCGGTGGCCGGACTGGCCGGGCTGGAGGTGGCCTCGGTCAATCTCGTGGTCGCGGGGCTGATCTGGGCGATGATCTACCCGATGATGGTCGGCGTCGACTTTGCGAGCATCCGCGACATCGGCTCGCGGCCCAAGGGGCTTGTCATCACCATCGTCGTGAACTGGCTGGTCAAGCCCTTCACCATGGCGGCGCTGGCGGTGCTGTTCTTCGACCATCTCTATGCCGGCCTCATCGCCGGGGACGACGCGCAGCAATATATCGCGGGGTTGATCCTGCTCGGTGCGGCGCCCTGTACCGCGATGGTCTTTGTCTGGTCACAACTGACGAAGGGCGATCCCGCCTACACGCTGGTGCAGGTCTCGGTGAACGACCTCATCATGATCGTAGCCTTTGCGCCGATCGTCGCCCTGCTGCTGGGTGTGACCGATATCGTGGTGCCGTGGGAGACGCTGCTGCTCTCCGTCGCGCTCTATGTCGTGATCCCGCTCGCGGCAGGCTGGCTGACCCGCCGGGCGCTGATCGCGCGCTCGGGTGGCGATGCTGCCGTCGTCGATGCGTTTACCGCGCGGCTGAAGCCGTTCTCCATCATCGGTCTGCTGGCGACGGTGGTGCTGCTGTTTGCCTTCCAGGCGCAGACCATCGTTGGCCAGCCCGTGCTGATCGTGCTGATCGCGATCCCGATCATCATCCAGTCCTATGGCATTTTTGCCATTGCCTATGGGGCGGCATGGGCGTGGAGCGTCCCGCACAAGATCGCCGCGCCCTGCGCGCTGATCGGCACGTCCAACTTCTTCGAGCTGGCCGTGGCGGTCGCCATCGGCCTGTTTGGTCTCGGCAGCGGGGCCGCGCTCGCCACCGTGGTCGGCGTGCTGGTGGAGGTGCCTGTGATGCTGTCGCTGGTGGCGCTGGCGAACAGGTCGCGCAGCAGGTTCGCCAGCTAGCGCTCCGACGAACTGCGCCGATCGTCCTTCCCGGGCACGGCTACTCGGCAACGGTATAAATATTGCCCTCGGCATTCAGGATGAAGATTGCGCCTGACCGGGCAGCGATGATCCGCCGCACGCCCCCCAAGGATTCCGCGTCGGGCTGAAAATCTTCAGTGCGCTCCTCCACCTCGGTGCCCGAATGCACCGACCTGTCCGTCGCGAAAGATTGCGGCATGGCAAAGATCTTGCCCGAACTATCGCCGAAGATGATGCTGCCGGAGAGACTCGCGATACCGCCCGCATAGGCCGCGCCGCCTGTCACCCCCGAACTCTCGCCAAAGGCCTCGCCGCGCGGCAAGGTCAGGAATGGCTCGGCGACGCCGGTCGGCGTGCTGGAGCCCGACTCGTAAGTGCCTTCAAGATCGGGCCAGCCGAAATCGAGCAGTGTGGTGAGCGGGTCGAAAGCGGAAATCTCGTCTTGCCGATCGGTGCCCCGATCGAACAGCAGCGCAAGACCACCGGCTTCCACCCCACCGGCGGGCGCGTGGATGCCATTGCCGATCATGCTGCTCCCGAGGCAGACGGCGTAAACGGAAGCGCCGCAATAGGGGGCGAAACTGATCTGGAAGAGCTTCCCGAACCCGCTCGTCGGATCCTGCGCACTCGTGCCGCCGGGATCGCCGATAGCGGCCAGCAAACGACCGCGGGCGTAAAAAAGGGTGCCGCTGGCATCCTCGTCAATGCCGCTGTCCAGTACGCGCGTGACAGGATGGGCATCGGGATAGGTCGCGAACCGGAAGCGAATGACGGTGCCGACGCCGTCAATTCGCATGAGCACGAAGATCCAGGACCGGTCCTGTGCGGCAGCCAGGACTTCCCCGGTCTCTGCTGCCTCGAATATGTTGCCGATGGATGTTTTTTCGCCGGTGATAGCATCGAGCTGGATCACCGCCCCGTCTGAGCCGATGGCCAGCAACTGGTCACGCTGCAATACCGGCGCGATGACCAGGCCCGGATCATCGAACTGGCTGAACGGGGCAACGGCCACGCCTTCCTTGCTATTGGTTACCGTGACACTTGCCATCACGCTGGCAGACAAGCTGCCATCGCTTGCCACGACGGAAAATTGATAGGTGTTGTTGCGATCCGCATCCTCTGGCCGATCAAAATTCGGCGTTTGGACAAAGCTTACCTGGCCAGCGGCATCGATTTGGAACTCGTCGGCATCCTCGCCCGACAGAGTATAGGTTATCGGGCTGCCTTCGGCATCGGTGGCCGTTGCGGTGAAGAGGACCCCGGAGCTGTTCTCGGCGACGCTCACGGTCTGGTCTCCACCCGCGAAGGACGGAGCGCTATTGCTCGGACCGCTGCCCGGAGGCGCCGCGTCGTCCCCGCCGCACGAAGCCAGCGACAGCAGTGCCAAAGCGCCTCCCAGCGCCCGGGAATGTGTTTTCATGAGGTGCCTTGTGTTCGAACCTGAGCCATGGTGTGGGCTGGCAGAGCCCTGGTCAATGACCAATATTTGCCATAACTTCAGGGCCTGCTTCGGAAATTACCCTGTGTTGGAGGGGTGGCCGCTTAGATGATCCCCACGGCCTTTCCGGCGCGTTCGAACATGCCCAGGATCGTCTCGACCTCTTCCGTGCTATGCTCGGCGCACAGCGAGCAGCGCAGCAGCGTCATGTTCGCGGGCGTTGCGGGCGGGCGGGCGAGGTTGACGTAGAGCCCTTCCTTCAACAGCGCCTCCCACATGGCTGCACCACGCTCCAGATCGGGCATGATCACCGCGACGATCGCGCTTTGCGGCTCCCTGGTGCCGAGCGTGAAGCCCATCTCGGTCAGGCCGCCATGCAGCCGCCGCGAGTTCTCCCACAGATGTGCGCGCTTGTTTCCGGCATGCATCAGCTTGCGAACGGAGGTCGCGGCGGTCGCTACCACGCTCGGCGGCAGGCTGGCGGTGAACACATAGGGGCGGCAGACCAGCCGCATGATCTCGAACTTCGGGTGGTTGGAGACGCAGAAACCGCCGACCGTGCCGACGCTCTTGGAGAAGGTGCCGATAACGAAATCGACGTCTTCCAGCACGCCCTGTGCCTCGGCGACGCCGCGCCCGTTTTCGCCGATGAAGCCCATCGAATGCGCCTCGTCGACCAGCACCATCGCGCCGTACTTCTTGGCGACCGCGATCATCTCCTTGAGCGGGGCGATATCGCCCAGCATCGAGTAGACGCCTTCCAGCACGACCAGCTTGCCCGCGCCCTCGGGAATGCGCCGCAGCCGCTTTTCCATCGCGTCGAGATCGTTGTGCTTGAATGGCACGACCTCGGCATTGCCCATCGCGCAGCCATCCCAGATGCTGGCGTGGCTGTCGATGTCGAGGACGATGTAGTCCCCCTTGCCCGCGATGGTCGAGATGATCCCCAGATTGGCCTGGTAGCCGGTCGAGAACACCATGGCATGGTCCATGGCGTAGAACTCGCGCAGCGCTTCCTCGACTTCCTTGTGCCCCTGATACGTGCCGTTGAGCACCCGGCTGCCCGTGGTGCCCGATCCGTAATTGTCGAGCGCGTCCTTACCGGCCTGGATTACGTCTGGGTCGAAGGTCATGCCCATGTAATTGTAGGTGCCGAGCAGGATCGTGTCGCGCCCGTTGCAGATCGCCCGTGTCGGCGAGAGCACGCGCTCCATCACCAGTGAGAACGGGTCTTCGACCCCGCTCGCCAGCAGCGCCTCGCGCATGTTGATGATCTCGTCGAACTTGGAGAACAGGTCCTTGTTCTGTTCGGCAGCTTCGCGCTCGACAGGCTGGTCCGGCTGGCTGATCCCTTCGCTCATCGGTCAGTCGGCCTGCAGCCTGGCGACGGCATCGACGAGCTGGCCGTAATTCTCGATCTCGGCCTGCTGGTTCATGCTGATGATGATGTCGAACTCGTCCTCGATCGCGGCGACAAAGTCCATCACCGTCAGGCTGTCGAACTCAAGGTCGTTGGCGAAGGTGGTCGCATCGGTGATGGCAACGCCCTTCTTGTTGAAGGGCTCGATCAGCGAGCGGATACTTGTATCGATTTCGGCGCGGTCCATGCCGTGTTTCCCAACTATAGCCGGGGCGGCAAGCCGCTCCCACAAAGGTAGCGCGGCACAAGCGGGTGTTCTGCCCGGTTGTCAAGTTTGCGCGTGTCTGCCGCCAGCCAGATTGAGTCGGCCAGGCGGCAGGCTGCGGGTGGTTTCAGGCCTCGACCAGGCCTCGGACGGCCGCCATGAACGGACCGATAGAGACGGGCTTCGACAGGTAACCTTCAGCGCCTACCTCACGGATGCGCTGCTCGTCACCCTTGCCGGCATAGGCGGTGACGGCGAGTACCGGGACTTCGCCCAGTGTGGCATCGCCCTTCATGCTGGCGATGAGGTCGAGCCCGGACACGTCCTGCAGCTGGATGTCCATTACTACGAGGTTGGGGAAAAATGCCCGCGCCCGCTCGATCGCGGAGTGCCCGTCAGCTACAGGTTCGACGTCGAAACCCCCGGCCTGCAAAACGTCGCAGAAAAGCTTCCGGTTCAGATCGTTGTCCTCGACAACCATTATGCGCTTCGTCATGGAGCCCCCTGTCACGTTCGGTTTCCCGACCGCGTCCCGTTCCATTATCGCGTTAGTGCATTGATGACAATCAGAAGCGGCAGTGAAGATTCGGTTAAGGATGGCGGCGCGCTGGCGTTGTCGGCACTCGGCTGGGTGCTGTCCGACGCGGGCCGGGCCCAGCGATTTCTGGACCTTACCGGCCTGACGCCAGATTGCCTGCGCGAGGCGATATTGTTGCCCGAAACGCATCGCGCGGTGTTCGATTTCCTCGCTGCGTACGAGCCTGACCTGATTGCCGCCGCCGAGTCGCTGGGGGTCGCGCCGCAGGATCTGGCGCGCCATGCTGGCGGGGAACAGCCGTGAGCCGTCCACTCGTCATCACCGATTGCGACGAAGTGTTGCTGCACATGATCCGCCATTTCCGCGACTGGCTCGATACCGAGCACGACGTGGACTTCGCGCTGGAGGGCGACCCCTTCGTCCAGTCGATGCGTCGCCGCGGCAGCGACGAGGCCATGAGCGAGGCGGATGTGTGGGCTTTGCTGGGCAGCTTTTTCGACACCGAGATGCCGCGCCAGACGGCGATCGCGGGCGCGGTCGAGGCGATTACCGAACTTCAGCGCGAGGCCGACGTGGTGGTCCTGACCAATCTGCAGGACCATCGGCAGGAGGACCGTACGCGGCAGCTCGCCGGGCTCGGCATTGAGGCGAAGGTCTATACCAATCAGGGGCCCAAGGGCGCGGCGTTGGCGCGGATCGTTGAGAACCATGCGCCCTCGCGCGCGCTGTTCATCGACGACATCGCGGTCCACCACCGCTCGGCGAGCGAGGTCGTGCCGCATGTCCGCCGGCTGCACTTTTGTGGCGAGCCGGCCATCGCTCCCCACGTGAATTGCGCGCATGAGGCTGGCCACGCCCATGCGCGGATCGACAATTGGGCCGAGGCCCTGCCATGGGTATTGGGCACCCTCTATGGAGACGCCCCAATGGAGAACAATGAATGAGCATCGAAGCGCGCCTTGCCGAACTCGGCATCACCCTGCCTGAAGCTGCTGCGCCGGTGGCGGCCTACAAGCCGGTCGTGATCGTCGGCGGGCTGGCCTATGTCTCGGGCCAGCTGCCCTTCATCGACGGTGCGCTGGTGGCCGGGCGGCTGGGCGACACTGTCGATGTCGAGCGCGGCTATGCGGCGGCGCGCGCCTGCGGGCTGATGCTGCTGGCACAGGTCAAGGCGGCGGGCGTTCCGCTCGATGATGTGATGCAGGTGGTCAAGCTGGGGGCCTTCGTCAGTTCGACCGACGATTTCATTGGCCAGCCGCAGGTCGCCAATGGCGCGTCCGAGCTGATGGCCGACGTGTTCGGCGAGATCGGCAAGCATGCCCGCAGCGCGGTCGGCGTGCCGGTGCTGCCGCTCAATGCGGCGGTCGAGATCGACGCGATTTTTGCCATTCGTGGCTGACGCGCCTGCCCCCGGCTGGTTGTCCGCATGGACCTATGCCCATCGCGGGCTGCACGATGAACGGGTCCCGGAAAACTCGCTGGCGGCAGCGCGCGGAGCGATCGCGGCGGGGCTGGGTATCGAATGCGATATCCAGCGCAGCAGCGATGGCGCGGCGATGGTCTTTCACGATTGGGAACTCGACCGGCTGACGGCAGAGAGCGGGGCCACGGCTGAGCGCACGGCCGCCGATCTGTGCCAGCTGCCCTATCGCGGCAGCGACGAGCGGATCGCCACGCTGCCGGAATTGCTCGCCCTGATCGCCGGTCAGGTGCCCCTGCTGATCGAGGTGAAGTCGAAGCGCGGCTACGATGTCGCACCCAGCTGCGAGGGAGTGGCGGCGGCGTTGCGCGGGTACACGGGCGATCATGCGGTGATGAGCTTCGACCCACGCGTTGGACACTGGTTCGCCCGCCATTCGCCGCAGACCGTGCGCGGCCTCGTCTTTACCGAGGAGGGGCGACGCACATTGCGGACGAGGATCAGGCTGCGCGGTTCGGTTCGACACGCCCGCGCGCAGTTCCTCGCCTATGACATTCGCGATCTGCCGAGCCCCTTTGCGGCAGGCTATCGCAAGCGCGGGCTGCCGCTGCTCAGCTGGACGGTGAAGACGCCCGAGCTGCGCGAACGGGCGCGGCTTTACGTCGATGCGCCGATTGCCGAGGGCGAGGGCCTCGCAAAAGGCACCGACGCTTCCTAGATTGACGGCGATGGCCGAAGGCGACCTCACAGCCCGGATAGAACGCTCGGTCGGGGCGATCCCCGCTGCCGAGTGGGATGCGTTGGCCGGGCCGGACAATCCCTTCATGAGCCACGCCTTCCTGACCGCGCTCGAGGATTCGGGCAGCGTCGGGGAGGGGACCGGCTGGCTGCCGCTGCCGGTGCTGCTGGAGGATGCGGCGGGCACCTTGCTCGGTGCCTTGCCGGCCTATGCCAAGCAGCACAGCCAGGGCGAGTATGTGTTCGACCACGCCTGGGCGGACGCTTGGCGCCGCGCGGGCGGGCGCTATTATCCCAAGCTGCAGATCGCCGCACCCTTCACGCCCGCGACCGGCCCGCGTCTGCTGCTGCGCGACCCGGCCTTTGCCGGGCCGCTGCTGCGCGGGGCGGAGCAACTGGTCGACACCAATGGCTGGTCGTCAGCCCACGCGACCTTTGTCGAGCCCGCACAGGCGCAGCTGTTTGAAGAGGCCGGGTGGCTGCGGCGCGAGGACATCCAGTTCCACTGGACCAACCACGATTTTGCCAGCTTCGACGAATTCCTTGCCACGCTCGCCAGCCGCAAGCGCAAGGCGATCCGCAAAGAGCGCGCGACCGCACAGGAGGGTGTCGATATCCTTCAGCTGACGGGTGACCAGATCCTGCCCGAGCACTGGGACGCGTTCTGGCTGTTCTATCAGGATACCGGGGCGCGCAAGTGGGGCACACCCTATCTGACGCGCGAGGCCTTTGACCTTTTTGCCGAACGGATGGGCGACAAGCTGCTGCTGGTGCTGGCGCTGGAGGACGGGCGCCCGATTGCCGGGGCGCTGAACTTCATCGGGGGAACGGCGCTCTATGGCCGTTATTGGGGCTGTCTGGTCGACAAGCCCTTCCTGCATTTCGAGCTATGCTATTATCAGGCGGTCGATGCCGCGATCGAACGCGGGCTGGAGCGGGTTGAGGCTGGCGCACAGGGCGGTCACAAGCTGGCGCGCGGCTACGAGCCGGTGGCGACAATCTCCATGCACTATATCCCCCACCCGGACTTTCGCGCGGCGGTGGCCGATTTCCTCACGCGTGAGCGCGAGGGTATTGCGGCCGACCGGCTCTACCTTGAGGGGCGGGGCCCCTTCCGCAAAGGCTGAGCCGGTAAGGTCGGATCAGGCGGCGCGGCTGGCGCTGGAGCACAGCCACTGGCGCGCCCGGCGCTGGGCCTCGGCGATCTCGCGCGCCGTCATCTCGTCGGAGATGTCGCCGCGGCAACAGGCCGCATCCTCATGGCCGCGCGCAGCGGCGAGGTTGAACCACTTGTGCGCTTCGATGAGGTCGCATTCCAGCCCGTGCGTGCCGGTCGAATAGGCGACGCCAAGGTCGAAATAGGCCCCGTCGTCGCCGTTTTCGGCGGCCGCGAGGCACTTGGCAATAAAGGCATCCTGCGCGCGCTGGCTGGCGGCCTTGGCCTTGGCGAACTCGTCGAGATTGGCAATCTGCATTGACTTACCCCTGTTGTCTCCACGCACCCTGTCTGCGTGGCCCCTGCAGCGAAGGTCGCCCCTCGCGGTCAAAAAATGGTTAACGCGCGCGCGGGATTTTTTAGCCATGCCGGCGGGCAGCCGCATGCAATTCGCAATTGTCCCCGATTGCGCCCAGATTGCCGCTTGTGTGCCTCCCGGCCTGCCACTATAGGCGCGCCACCAGAGGGCCTGGGGTGGCAGTCGGACAGACCGCGAAGCGGCGCGCTGTTATCCATGCAGGGGAGGCCGGCAATTCGTTTGCGGAGTGCACGCATGGCTTCTGTTTCCAGCGACGATATCGACGTGCTTTCCAAGGCGAAGCGGGCGCTGCCTGCTGACTATGCGCCGAGCGAAGACGAAGAATATATGGGCAAGGCGCAGCTCAATTATTTCCGCGTCCTGCTGCTCGAATGGAAGAAATCGATCCTCGAGGCATCTTTTGGCACCCTGCAGAGCCTGCAGGACGGCCCGATCCGCGAAGCGGATCTGAACGACCGCGCCTCCAGCGAAACCGACTGGGGGATCGAACTGCGGACCCGCGACCGCCAGCGCAAGCTCATCGCCAAGATCGATTCCGCGCTGCGCCGCATCGACGAAGGCGAATACGGCTGGTGCGAGGTCACCGGTGACCCGATCGGCATCAACCGCCTGATCGCGCGCCCCATCGCGACCATGACCGTGGAGGCCCAGCAGGCCCACGAACGGCGCGAAAAGATTTCCCGCGACGACTGACCCATAGCGGGACAGTCTTTCACCACAGACTTCGAAATTAACGTCGCGTTAGGCATTACGGGGCACTTCCGGTCGCGCGCCGCAACCGGCTGTGATCTGCGCTGACGAGTGCTCCATTTGCGCCCGTCCGGCGTCGTCCGGCTGGTGGGGCGGTGACAAACAGATAGGTTAACGATACGCCATGAATATGCTCGACACCCGTAAGATGAAGAGAGACAGCCTGTTCCTGCTCGCGATGATGCGGGTCGAGGGGCGCGATGTCGTGCACCGGATCAGGGTCCGCAATCTCTCCGAAGGCGGGATGATGGCCGAGGGCGACGACCTGCGGGTCGGGCGTGGCCAGCTGGTCAGTGTCGAGCTGCGGAATGTCGGCTCGGTCGAAGCGACCGTGGCCTGGGTCGAGGGCAATCGCTGCGGCGTGGCCTTTGTCGATCCGATCGATCCGGCGCGGGTTCGCGAACCCGTCGCGGCGGCCGGAACCGATGCCGGGCTGGCCCAGCCCCGACGCATTTTCGCCAACTAACCGGGCGCGGGCCGGCGGCACCCGATCCGGGATCTCCCTGCCCGCCGCTGCATCACTGTCAGCCGGTGCTTGATGGCCGCCACCGGGCGGCCTAAGCCGCGCAACATGTCGCGCGGCCTCGCTCCTTTCCTTTGCCGACTCGCCCCGGCCCTGTTGCTGTCCCTGACGGCTTGCGGGCAGCGGGACGACGGCACGCTGGACGTTGCCGCGATCGGTGAACCCGAAGCTTTGTTCGCCGAGGGCGCGCGCCTTTCGCCTGGCGCCCGGCATCTGCGTGCGGCGACTCGTTCGGGGCTGGTCGCGCTCAACGCCCAGGGTGAGGTCGTCCCCGCCCTTGCCGACCGCTGGAACGTGGTCGACGAAGGCAGGATCTATGTCTTTCGCCTGCGCGAGGGCAGCTGGCCCGATGGCCGCGACCTGACCGCCGAAAGCGTCCGTAGCGCGCTCGTCAGGGCCATGGACGCGCTGGAAGGGACCTCGCTCGGGCTCGACCTGGCCCCGATCACCGAGGTCCGCGCGATGGCCGGGAGAGTTGTCGAATTGCGGCTCAGCGGCGCCTCGCCATACATGCTCAATATCCTCGCCCAGCCCGAGCTGGGGCTGGTCTCCGGCGAAGGCGATACCGGGCCAATGAGCCTGACCCGCGACGGCCTGATCGCGCAGCTGGCCCTGCGCCCGCCTGAGCAACGCGGCCTGCCCGAGGATGAGGATTGGGAGGACGATGTCATTCCCGCCACCATGCGTGCGGTCCCGGCGGCGCAGGCCATCGCGCTGTTCGAGGCGGGTCAGGTCGAGCTGGTGCTGAACGGGCGCATCGGTGACTTCCCGATCGCCGAAACCGGGCCGCTGTCGCTGGGCACGGTCCGGATCGATTCGGCCATCGGCCTGTTCGGCCTGCAGGTGCGCCGCGCCGAGGGCCTGCTTGCCGATCCGCAGCGGCGCGAGGCGATTGCCATGGCGCTCGACCGGCAGGCCCTGCTCGCGGGCTTCAATATCGGCGGCTGGACGCCGACCACGCGGGTCGTGAGCCCCGGCCTGCCCGGTGACCAGGGCCTCGTCACCGAGCGCTGGGAAGACCTTTCGCTGGCGGATCGCCGCGCACAGGCCGCCGCGCGGATCAGGGCGTGGCAGCCGGCGGAGGAGAAGACATCGACCGCAGACAGTGAGGAGGCCGGCACCGCAGCTTCGCTGCCCCGCCTTTCCGTCGCGCTGGGCGAAGGGCCCGGCCATGATGCGCTGTTTGCCGTGCTTGCGCGGCAACTGGCCACGATCGGCCTGACGCTCGAACGTAATGAGGACCGGCAGGAAGCCGACCTGGTACTGGTCGACCGGACCGCTCGCTATGCCTCGCCACTCTGGTTCCTCAACCAGTTCAACTGCTCGCTGCGCCGCGGACTGTGCAGCGAGGATGTCGACTACCTGGTCGAGCAGGCCGACCTGCAACCGGACGCCGCTTTGCGTGAGAGCCTGCTGGTCGAGGCCGAGGCGCGGCTGATGGCCGAAAATGTCTACATCCCGATCGGTACGCCACTGCGCTGGGCGCTGTTGCGCGGTACCGTCAATGGCTTCGCCGAGAACGCCTGGGCGTTCCATCCCTTGCCGGACATGGCTGTCATACCCAGATAAGGCACCTGTGGAGGTGACTTTATGGTCGAACCGAAAACCCCAGTGGTGCGCCCGCGCCCCCTGAATGATGACATGCATGAAGGCGCGAATGACGGCCCCGGAACGGGGCGCGCGCAAGCGATGTACGCGCAATTGCCGCTGGGCAAGGATCCCGCCGCCATTCGCCAGCGGGTCGAGGCGATGGAGCAAATCCTCGAACGCAGTTTCGTCCTTCCCGGCATCAACCGCCCGGTCGGCCTCGATGCGATTGTCGGCCTCGTGCCGGTGCTGGGCGACGTGGTGACCGCCGCAATGGGGCTCTATATCGTCTGGGAAGCGCGCAATCTCGACATGCCCAAATGGAAGATCTGGCGCATGGCGGGCAATGTGCTGTTCGACAGCGCGGTAGGCGCGGTGCCCGTGGCAGGCGATTTGTTCGACTTCCTGTTCCGCTCGAACAGCCGCAATCTGAAGATCATCAGGAAGCACCTCGACAAGCATCACCCGCACACGAAGGTGATCGACCAGTAGCAGCCCGGCATTGCGCCGCGTCGCGAGTCCGGTGGCGGGCGCGGTTTCCAACAGGATGGAACACATGGAACACATGGAACACGGTCCAGGGAGCAAACCTTCCGGGCCGAAAGCCCATGGAATTATTCGGTTTTCGTGAATGGAACCGGCGCCGGACATGGCCGCAGGACTGCGACCGGCGGCCCGCTGTAGGAAAGCGCGTGGGCAGCTGTGCAGGCAGCCGCTGCGGCTCCCTTATTCCTCCAGCTCGATGTCCCAATAAAGCCAGTCGCGCCAGGTCTCGTGCAGGAAGTTGGGCGGGAACATCTTGCCGTGCTGTTGCAGCTGCCAGCTGGTTGGCCGGATCGGCTGGCATTGCAGCGTCATATGCGCCTGTTGCGGGGTCCGCCCGCCCTTCTTCATGTTGCACGGCGCGCAGGCGGTGGCGATGTTCTCCCACGTCGTCTTGCCGCCCAGCCGCCGGGGAATGACGTGGTCGAAGGTCAGGTGGCTGGGGCTGCCGCAATACTGGCAGGTGAACCGGTCGCGCAGGAACAGGTTGAAGCGGGTGAAGGCGGGGAACTCGCTGGGCTTCACATATTGCCGCAGCGCGATCACGCTGGGGATCTTCATGTCGAGCGAGGGCGAGTGGACCTGCCGGTCATAGCTGGCGACGATGTCCACCCGCTCGAGGAACACTGCCTTGATCGCGGTCTGCCACGGCCACAGGCTGAGCGGGTAATAGGAAAGCGGCGTATAGTCCGCGTTGAGCACCAGCGAGGGGCAGCTTTCCAGCCGCCTGGTGGGGTCCTCATCGGCGCTTCTGAAATGCGCCGCACGTTCGATCAGTTCGGCTCTGAACACTATCTGTGCCCTCCCTGATACTGATGTGTGGAGCATTTGCGCCAAAAAGCGTCAAGCCTGTTACAAAATGCGAATCCACAGGAATTTTCACGAGTCGCGCGGGGGCGAAGGCATACATAAGTCATGGATGTGACTCGTTTCGCACCCAGCCCGAACGGGCCGTTGCATCTCGGCCACGCCTGGTCGGCGATCGTGGCGCATGATCTCGCGCGGGAACGGGGCGGGCGCTTCCTGCTGCGGATCGAGGATATCGACGGGGCCCGCTCACGGCCTGATCTCGCCGAGGCGTTCCGTGCCGACCTCGCCTGGCTGGGGCTGCAATGGGAAGAGGTGCCCGCACAAAGTTCGCGCCTCGACGAATATGAGGTGGCGGCGGCCACCCTCGCCGCGATGGGACTGCTCTATCCGTGCAAATGCAGCCGCGCCGAGATCGCCGCTGCCGCGACCGGGAGCGGGCCCGACGGGCCGGTCTATCCGGGGACTTGCAAGCACGACCCGCCCGGCACGGGCGAAGCCGTGGCGTGGCGGCTCGATATGGCCGAGGCGCTGGCACGCACTGGTCCTCTGACCTGGGTGGACGAGATCGCCGGAGAGCAGCAGGCGCGGCCCGAACTGTTCGGCGACGTGGTGCTGGTTCGCAAGGATGCGGCGACACCCGCCAGCTATCATCTGGCCGCGACGCTCGACGATGCGGTGGACGGGGTCACGCTGGTGACGCGCGGGGCCGACCTGTTCGCCGCCAGCCATATCCATCGCCTGTTGCAGGACCTGCTCGGCCTGCCGGTGCCGCGCTGGCATCACCATGCGCTGCTGCTCGATGCGGAGGGCAAGAAGCTCGCCAAGCGGCGGGGTTCGCAGGCATTGTCTGACCTGCGGCTGGCGGGCGAGGATGGCGCGGCGCTCGCCGCGCGGCTGCGGCGCGGCGAAATGCCTGCTGGAATTACGCTGTCCGCGTCCCTACATCCCCAGCCATGAACACACTCCTCGTCATCCTGATCGTCGTGCTGGCTGGCTTCGTCGTGGTCTCGCTGGTGCGCGGCATTGTCGCTTTCCTGCAATCGACCAAGCTCGACCTTGAAAATCCCGAGGACGATGCCCGGGTCGGGCGGATGCAGGCCAAGCAGAACCAGATGATGTTCGCCCGCATCAAGTACCAGGCGCTCGCCATCGTCGTGGTGGCGATCCTGCTCGCCATCAACAGCTAGCGCACTGAGCCCTTGGTCAAGCTCAACAAGATCTACACGCGCACCGGTGACGACGGCACGACCGGCCTCGTCGATGGGTCGCGCCTGCCCAAGCATGCCGCGCGGATGGAGGCGATTGGCGCGGTGGACGAGGCCAATGCCGCGCTCGGCCTTGCCGCCACCTGTGACCTTGGCCAGCATGGCCCGGCGGTGCGGCGCATCCAGAACGACCTGTTCGACCTCGGCGCCGACCTCGCCACGCCTCTGGGCGAGATTGGCGGGGAGGATTTCACCCCGTCCGAAATGGTCCTCAGGATCGTGCCTTCGCAGAGCGAATGGTTGGAGGAGCAGATTGACGCGCTGACCGAGGTGCTCGAACCGCTCACCAGCTTCATCCTGCCCGGCGGGACTGAGGCAGCGGCACGGCTGCACTTGGCCCGCACCGCCGCGCGCCGCGCGGAGCGGGCGATGACCGCGCTGGCGACGGGAGAGCCGGTCAATCCCGCCGCGCTCGCCTATATCAATCGGTTATCCGATTACCTGTTCGTGCTGGCGCGCGAGGCGAACGATTCCGGCCGCGCCGACGTGAAATGGGTGCCCGGCGCCAGCCGCTGATTGCGATCAGCCACCGATCTGCCCGTCATTGAGCACCCACAGCGCCACGATCAGCAGCGCCGCGCCCGCCGATACGGCATAGGCGACGAACTTGATGTTCGGCAGATTGGGCGAGTCCACATCGTGCGATGACAGGCGCTCGAACGCGCGGCACGCGCGTCGCTCGGCACCCAGCGCGAAGACGATAGCGAGCGCGATGAACATCGTCGCGATGGCTTTGGCCAGCCAGGGCGGATCGAACGCGCCGAACAGCGCGCGAAAACCGATGCCGATGGCGATGGCGGCGAAGGAGGTCCGCATCCACCCGGCAAAGGTCCGCTCCAGCGCCATGATGGTCCGGTCTTCCGCCCAGTCGGTGCGGTCCTCGGCCAGCCTGGTGCTCTGGTCGGGCTCGTCGGTGGAACTGTCGTCAGCCATTGTGCATCCAGAAACGCGCCAACAGTTCAGCCCGTTCCCGCCTCGCGCTTGAGCTCGTAGAGCACTTCCAGCGCCTCGCGCGGCGACAGGGCATCCACATCGAGCCCGGAAAGCCGCTCGCGTAGCGCGTCGGCCTCGTCTTCCTCCGGTTCCCCGGCGGCAGCGAACAGCGGCAGATCGCCGAGCCCGGCCGCCAGCCCGCCGGTCTCGGCGCGGCCTTTTTCGAGCTTGTCGAGCACCGCCTTCGCCCGCGCGACCACGGGCTTGGGCACGCCCGCCAGCCGCGCCACGGCAAGGCCGTAAGAGCGGTCCGCCGCGCCTTCCGCCAGTTCGTGCAGCAGCACCAGCTCGCCCTTCCACTCGCGCGCCCGGACATGGTGCAGCGAGAGGGCGGGGCAGGTCTCCGCCAGCCGCGACAGCTCGTGATAATGCGTCGCGAACAGGCAGCGGCAGCGCAGTGTCTCATGGATCGTCTCGGCCACCGCCCAGGCCAGCGCCAGCCCGTCATAGGTGGAGGTGCCGCGCCCGACCTCGTCGAGAATCACGAAGCTGCGCTCGGTCGCCTGCGCGAGGATCGCCGCGGTCTCGACCATCTCGACCATGAAGGTGGAGCGCCCGCGCGCCAGATTGTCCGACGCGCCGACGCGGCTGAACAGCCGGTCGACCAACCCGATCCGCGCCGCTTCGGCGGGGACGAACCCGCCCGCCTGCGCCAGCAGCACGATCAGCGCACTTTGCCGGAGGAAGGTCGACTTGCCGCCCATGTTCGGCCCGCCAACCAACCATAACCTGTTGTCCGGCCCCAATTCACAATCATTGGCGACGAAGCGCTCGCCCGCTTTCTCCAGTGCCGCCTCAACCACCGGGTGCCGCCCGCCCACGATTTCGAGACAGGGCTCGGCGACGATCTCCGGCCTGCACCAGCCGCCCTGCGCGGCACGTTCGGCGTGGCTGGCCCCGACGTCGATCCGCGCCAGGGCGGCTGCGGTTTCGGCAATGGCATTGCGCGCGGTGACGACAGCCTCGACCAGTTCCTCGAAATGCGCCTCTTCCGCCGCGAGCGCACGTCCGCCGGCCTCGGCGATCCGGCTGGCCTCCTCATGCAGCGAGAGCGAGTTGAAGCGCACCGCGCCCGCCATGGTCTGGCGGTGGGTAAAGCCGCTGTCGGGTGCCATCAGCGCATCGCCATGGCGGCTGGGCACCTCGATGAAATAGCCGAGCACGCCATTGTGCTTGATCTTGAGCGCGGAAATGCCGGTCTCTTCGCGATAGCGTACCTCCAGAGCGGCAATCGCGCGGCGGGCATTCCCCGAGATGCTCCGCAACTCGTCGAGCGAGGCGTCATACCCTTCCGCGATGAAACCGCCCTGTCCGCGTTCGGTCGGGGGGGAGGCGACCAGCGCCGCGCCCAGCAGGTCGACCAGCTGGCCGTGGCCCATCAGGTGGGGCAGCAGCGCCTCCAGCAGGGCCGGGCGGTCAGGCGCGCTGGCCAGCCGTTCGCGCAGGCGCGCCGCCCCGGCCAGCCCGTCGCGGATCTGGCCGAGGTCGCGCGGGCTGCCACGTCCCGCCACTACGCGGCCCAGTGCGCGGGCAATATCGGGCAGGGCGCGCAAGGCCTCGCGCAGGTCCGCCCGCAGCAGCGGATCGGTATGGATGAAGTGGACCAGCGCCAACCGCGCCTCGATCGCTGCGGCGTCGGCGAGCGGGGCGGACAGGTCCTCGGCCAGCAGCCGTGCCCCCGCCCCTGTGGCGCAGCGGTCGATCTCGGCCACCAGGCTACCCGTGCGCGCGCTATTCTGCGCGACGAGGATTTCGAGGCTCGCCCGCGTCGCCTCGTCCATCGCCATGCTCGCGCCTGTGCTGAGCACCACCGGCGGCAGCAGCAGCGGCAACTTGCCGCGACCGGCGTGGTCGAGATAGGCGATCAGCCCGCCCGCCGCCGCCAGCATGGGCCGGGTGAAGGTGCCGAACGCGTCGAGCGTGGCGACCTCGTGCAGCGCTCTCAGCTGCCGTTCGCCGCCTGCGCTGTCGAAGGTGCTGTCGGGGCGCGGAGTGACATCGAGCGGGGCCTCGGCCCAGCTTTCCGGCGCGACCACTTCGCTTGCGCCGAGCCGCGCCAAAGCCGCGCCCAGCATGTCGGGCGCGCATTCCTCCAGCACCATGCGCCCGGTCGAGATGTCGCAGGCCGCGATCCCGCAGGTGCCGCGCAGATCGCACACCGCCGCCAGCACATTGGCGCGGCGCGGTTCGAGCAGCGTCTCTTCCGTCAGCGTACCCGCCGTTACGAAGCGGACGATGTCGCGCGCGACCAGCGCCTTGGAGACGGGTGATCCCTCGCGCTTGGCGCGGGCCTTGGCCTCCTCGGGCGTCTCGGTCTGCTCGGCGATGGCGACCCGGCAGCCAGCCTTGATCAGCCGCGCGAGATAGCTTTCCGCCGAATGCACGGGCACGCCGCACATCGGGATTGGCTCCCCGTCATGCTCGCCCCGGCTGGTCAGCGCGATATCGAGCACCCCGGCGGCGAGCCGGGCATCGTCGAAGAACAGCTCGAAGAAATCGCCCATTCGATAGAACAGCAGACAATCGCCAGCCTCTGCCTTCAGCGCCAGATATTGCGCCATCATGGGTGTTGCGGTGCCGGCCATGTCAATCGACTAGCGCGCCACCGACCGATTCGAAACTCGCCCGGACGCGCCTTTCCCCTATCGCTTCGCGGAAGGCTCGGTTAGGGGCGAAGCTAGAAGGGGCGTGGCGCAGGGGTGGAGCCACACGGCAGGAGCAAGAATTTGGCTGAGGAAGAAGATCGCACATCGGGCTTCAAGACCCGCGAGGCGCTGTTCTATCACGAAACGATCCGGCCCGGTAAGATCGAGATCATCGCGTCGAAGCCGATGGCGACACAGCGCGACCTCAGCCTGGCCTATTCGCCGGGCGTTGCCGCGCCGGTGCAGGCCATTGCCGACGACCCCAGCACGGCGGCCAAATACACTGCCCGTTCCAACCTCGTCGCGGTGATCTCCAACGGCACCGCCATCCTCGGCATGGGCAATCTGGGCGCGCTCGCCTCCAAGCCGGTGATGGAAGGCAAGGCGGTGCTGTTCAAGCGCTTCGCCGATGTGGA
>CAYOSE010000018.1:0-33192 GCA_964406535.1 uncultured Sphingomonadaceae bacterium | reverse complement strand
AGGTGACTGTTAATCACTTGGTCGTTGGTTCGAATCCAACTCGGGGAGCCATTTTTCGCACATCGCCAGCGCCATAAGCCGCTTCCGGCTCAGCCCGGCTTGCGGAACCTTAGCGCGAATTTCTCGCTTACACCCACTGTCACTTCGCCCGGACGGATGTCCTTGGGATCGTCCGGATTCGCGAGCACGTCGCTGTTCGCCTCCAGCGCGAAGCCCGCGCCGATCACCTGTTCGGTCACCGCCGCCGGGTCGATCCGGTGGATCGTGCTGGTCGCGGAAAGGCCGGTGCCCGGGGCCGAGTGGTCCTCGACGAAGTAGATGCCGCCCGGTTTCAGCGCGTTATAGGCCCAGGCATTGGCAGGTTCGACGCCCGCATTGACGAAGTCGTGGTAGTTTTCAGTCGTCCAGACCAGATCGACCGGTTCGGGCACCTGCAAAGAGGCGTAGTCCTCGACCACCAGCACCGTCACATTGCCGTATTCCTCAGCCAGCGCGTAATAGGCGGCCATGCGGTCCGGGTTGCGCGCCATGAAAGACGATTGCAGCGCATAGACCTTGCCCGTCGGCCCGACGGACTCGGCCAGGATACGCGTGTAATAGCCCCCGCCGGGCGCCATCTCGGCCACCACCATACCCGGCTCGACCCCGGCGAAGCTCACGATCTCGTAAGGCTTGCGCGCCTCGTCCCGCGCAACATCTGTCGCAGGGCGGCGCGAATCGGCCACGGCCAGCGCGATCGGGTCGGCGGGCGCAACCGGCGCTTCGGAGGTCGTGGCGCAGGATGCGAGCAGGCTGGCGGCGAAAACGGCAAGAATCGGACGGGTCATGATGGTCTCCCCTGTTGCGTGGGAGAGGCTAACCCGACTCCGCGCGCCTGCCCACAGGGTCATGCCGCCCGATACAATTTGTTACGCGCCTATTCAGGCGGCCCCGGCCTGGCTCCCTCTCCCGACCTCCCAAAACATACCCTGTCGGGAGGCCCGCGAGGGGAACGGGCTGGTGCCGTAAATGTTTCAGTGCAACTGAAACACAGATCAGGCCGCGCCGTGGCAATGCTTGTACTTGTTCCCCGACCCGCACGGGCACGGCGCGTTGCGGCTGACGCCCATGTCCTTGTACGGGTCCTCGCGCACCGCCCCGCCCGGCCCGGCCGCGGCCATGGGCGAACCCGCCAGCGCGCCGAACAGCGCCGGACGCATGGCCGAGCCGTCATTGTCGTCCGAGTCCTCACGCCCCGTCAGCGGGTCGATATGGCCGGTCAGGAATTCGGGCAGTTCGGGCAGCGGCGGCGGCGCGACCGGCTCGATCCGCAACTGATGCGTCATCAGCATGCGGGTGACCTCTTCGCGCAGCGAGAACAGCATGGTCTCGAACAGGTCGAAGGCCTCGCGCTTGTATTCGTTGATCGGCTGCTTCTGGGCGATACCGCGCATCCAGATCACCTGCCGCAGCGCATCGAGCGTCGCGAGGTGCTCCTTCCAGTGATGGTCGAGCTGGCGCAGCAGGATGCTCTTCTCGACGCGGCGCCAGATGCCCGCTTCGAACTCGGCGACCTTGCCTTCCATATGCTCGTCGGCGAGCGCCTGCAGGCGCTCCTCGATAAGCTCGGGCTCGACCGCGTCTTCCTCCAGCCAGTCGTCGATTGGCGGTTGCAGGCCGAGCACACTGGCCACGCGCTCCTTGAGACCCTCGACATCCCACTGCTCGGGGTAGGAACCCGGCGGGCAGGCTTCGGTGACGATCCCGTTGATGGCGTCACGGCGCATATCCTCGACGACGTCATCGACGGTCTCGGAATCCATGATTTCGGCGCGCTGTTCGTAAATCACCTTGCGCTGGTCGTTCATCACGTCGTCGTACTGGACGACCTGCTTGCGCGTTTCGTAGTTGCGCGCCTCGACCTTTTTCTGTGCCGTCTCGATGGCTTTTGAGAGCCATTTGGAGCCGATCGCCTCGCCATCTTCCAGATTGGCGTTCATCATCTTGGCGAACAGGGTGTCGGGGCCGAAGATCCGCAGCAGGTCGTCTTCCAGGCACAGGTAGAAGCGCGACAGGCCAGGGTCGCCCTGGCGGCCCGAACGGCCGCGCAGCTGGTTGTCGATGCGCCGCGATTCGTGGCGCTCGGTGCCCAGCACGAACAGCCCGCCAGCATCGAGCACGCGCTGCTTTTCCGCAGCGATCTCGGCCTTGAGCCGGTCGATCTCCATGTCCCGCCTGGGGCCTTCCTCCATATCGCCCAGCTCGTCCTCGATGCGGAAGTCGAGATTGCCGCCCAGCTGGATGTCGGTCCCGCGACCGGCCATGTTGGTGGCGATGGTCACCGCGCCGATGCGGCCGGCCTGCGCCACGATATGCGCCTCCTGCTCGTGCATGCGGGCATTGAGGACGGCGTGCTTCACGCCCTCCTTGTTGAGGAAGTCGCTGAGCAGTTCTGACTTTTCGATGGAAACGGTGCCGACCAGTACCGGCTGGCCGCTCTCGTGCTTTTCGCGGATCGAGCGTGCGATCGCCGGGCACCCGTCCATCGTGTTCTTGTAGAACACGTCCTCCTCATCCACGCGCTGGACGGGCACGTTGGTCGGGATCTCGACCACGTTGAGCTTGTAGATGTCCCAGAATTCCGCCGCCTCGGTCGCTGCGGTGCCGGTCATACCCGACAGCTTGGGATACATGCGGAAATAGTTCTGGAAGGTAATCGAAGCGAGCGTCTGGTTCTCCGGCTCGATCTTGACGCCTTCCTTGGCCTCGACCGCCTGATGCAGGCCGTTCGACCAGCGGCGCCCTTCCATCATGCGCCCGGTAAACTCGTCGATGATGACCACCTTGCCATCCTTGACGATGTAATTGTCGTCGCGCTTCTGGATGATGTTGGCCCGCAGCGCCTGGTCAAGGTGATGGACAACCTGGGTATTCTCCACGTCGTAGAGATTGTCGCTTTCGAGCAGACCGGCGGCGACGAGGCGCTGTTCGATCTCTTCCGCGCCTTCCTCGGTCAGCGAGACATTCTTCGATTTCTCGTCGACCTCGTAATAGAGCAGCGCGCCCTCACCCTCGGCCCCGGCCGCCTCGCGTTCCAGCTTCTTCTGGTCGGCGACGAAATCCTTCACGATAGCGTCGAGCGCGATGTACAGATCGCTCTTGTCGTCGGTCGGCCCGGAGATGATCAGCGGCGTGCGCGCCTCGTCGATCAGGATCGAATCGACCTCGTCGACGATGGCGAAGTTGAAGGGGCGCTGCACCATCTGGCTGCGCTCGTGCTTCATGTTGTCGCGCAGATAATCGAAGCCAAATTCGTTATTCGTGCCGTAGGTCACGTCGGCGGCATAGGCGGCGCGGCGCTCTTCCTCGGGCAGGTTGGGCACGATCACGCCCACGGTCAGGCCCAGGAAGCGATGGATCTGGCCCATCCACTCGGCGTCGCGGCGGGCGAGATAATCGTTCACGGTGATGACGTGGACGCCCTTGCCCTCAATCGCGTTGAGATAGGTGGCGAGCGTCGCCACCAGCGTCTTGCCCTCGCCGGTCCGCATCTCGGCGATCTCGCCGCGATGGAGCACGATGCCGCCAACCATCTGCACGTCGAAGTGACGCATGCCAAGCACGCGGCGCGATGCCTCGCGCACTGTGGCGAAGGCTTCGGGCAGCAGGTCGTCGAGCTGCGCGCCCTCTTCCAGCTTCATCCGGAACTTGGCGGTCTGCGCCTGCAGCTCGCCATCAGAGAAGTCGGCCAGCTGTTCCTCAAGCGCATTTACGCGGGCGACAATCTTGTCGATCGAGCGAACGTAACGGTCATTGGCGCTGCCAAACAGCGACTTGGCAATCGTCTGCCACATGGGAAATTCCTGTCAGTATATGGGAGGAGTTGCCCGCAAATCCGTGCGGCAACTGAATAAATTGAGCGGCGATTGAAGGGCCGCAGCCCTATTCGCGGGCGCGGTCTGCCTGCAGGCGGACCGGCGGGGCAAAGCCCATCGCGACAGCGCCGCACCTGGTGGCGCGCTGTGCCGTTTCCGCGACTTCGCGGCGCGGCAGCAGCTGACCGACCAGCATCGCGGTGGTGCAGGCAGAGGCCCGTTCGCTCGCCGCGCTTGCCTCGACCCCTGTATCCATGCGCGCAGCCTGCACCGGCTCCACCAGGGAGACGAAGCTGACGAATACCGCCATGAGAGTGAGCAGACGACGAAGCATCGGGAGGCGATATAGGGTGGCGCGCCTTAAAGGTCCATTGCCGATGATCGAGTTTCCCCGTCAGGGCGATATTGTCGCCGCAGATGCGAAACGCGAATTGCCCGTCGCCCCGCGTGGCGCTAACCGGGTGGCCATGGACCTCACCCGCTCCCCGCTTGCCCTGCCCTTTCCCGACATGCCGCCCGTTGCGGGCGTGACGCTGCGCGTGGCGCGGGCGCGCTACAAGAACTGGGACCGCTGCGACCTGACCTATGCCGAACTGGCCCAGGGGACGGCTGTCGCAGGCCTGTTCACGAAGAACGTCTGCTGCTCGACCGAGGTCGAGATGGGCCGCGAGCAGGTGCAGGCAGGCCGCGCGCGAGCGCTGGTGGTCAATGCGGGCAATTCCAACGCCTTTACCGGCTATCGCGGGCGCGAGGCGGTGGAACAGATCGCCGGACAGGTCGCCGAGCATTTGGGCTGCGCGACCAGCGAGGTGTTCGTCTCCTCGACCGGCGTCATCGGTGTACCGCTGCCCAAGGACAAGGCGCGCGAGGGGGTCATCGCGGCGCTCACCGCAGATGCGTGTTCGTGGGAAGATGCTGCGCTAACCATCGGCACGACCGATACTTTCGCCAAGGGCGTGACAGTCTCGGCCATGCTCGGCGACACGCGCGTGACGCTGAACGGCATCATCAAAGGCAGCGGCATGATCGCGCCTGACATGGCAACGATGCTGGGCTACATCTTTACCGATGCGGCAGTCGATCCGGCCTTCCTCCAGCAATGCCTGTCCGCCGCGAACGAGCAGACATTCTCCTGCATCACCGTGGATTCGGACACCTCGACCAGCGACACAGTGCTCGCCTTCGCGACCGGCAAGGCGGGGAATGCGCCGCTGACCAGCTTCGACGATCCGGGGGCCGACGCCTTCATGGCCGCCATGCAGGATATCTGCCGCCAACTCGCCCACCTGGTCGTGCGTGACGGCGAAGGCGCGCAGAAATTCATTGCCATTGCCGTCAGCGGCGCGGTTTCGGACGACAGCGCGCGCAAGGTCGGCCTCGCCATTGCTAACTCGCCGCTCGTGAAGACCGCCATTGCCGGGGGCGACGCAAACTGGGGCCGCGTGGTCATGGCCGTGGGCAAGGCAGGCGAACCCGCCGACCGCGATAAGCTCTCGATCGGTTTCGGCGGGGTCTGGGCAGCGCGCGATGGCCTGCCGCTGCCCGATTATGACGAGGCTCCGGTGGCGAAGCACCTCGAAGGGCAGGAGGTCGACATCGCCGTGGACCTAGGCCTTGGCGAAGGGCGCGCGACCGTGTGGACCTGCGATCTCACCCACGGATACATCTCGATCAACGCGGATTATCGCTCATGAGTATACTCGACCGCGAAATGCTGGCGCTGATGCGCGAGGTGACCGACAAGGCGATCCTGCCGCGCTACCGCAACCTGAAAGACGGCGAGGTCGAGGACAAGGGCGGCAACGACCCGGTCACCGTCGCCGACCGCGAGGGCGAGGAACTGCTCGCTGCTGGCCTTGCCAGACTGGACCCGTCGCTGGCCTTTGTCGGCGAGGAAGGCGTCCATGCCGACCCGAAGGTGCTGGAGGGGCTCGCCAGCCCCTGCTGGATCGTCGACCCGGTCGACGGGACGCGTAATTTCGCCAATGGCGAACCGCCCTTCGGCATCCTGATCGCGCGCGCCGAGGGTGGCATCGCGCAGTCGGGCTGGATTTTCGACTGCCTGAGCGGACGTTTCTGCGCCGCGCATATGGGCCAGGGGGCCTATGTCGACGGCGAGCGGATCAGCGTCCGCGCCACCGGCGAGAGCCCGCCCGTCGCGGCCCTCTCGATGGTCTTCATGCGCTCCGAACGCCGCGCCGCCGTGCGTGCCGACATCGCCCCGCATTACCGCGTGGTCGACATTCCCTATTGCTGCGCCGAGCAATATCCGCGCCTCGGCCTAGGCGAGAACGACGTCGCTTTGTTCGAACGGACGAATGCCTGGGATCACGCGGCGGGCGCGCTATGGCTCAACGAGGCAGGCGGCAAAGCCGCGCGCATCGACGGCTCGGTCTACCGCGTGGACGAGCCCAAGAAGCGTGGCCTGGTCGCGGCCTCCAGCCCGGCGATATTCGAGGATATGGCGACCCGGCTCGCCCCGCTTGAGGGCAACTAGACGACTTCAGCGTTCAGATGATGACGTGGCGAAAATTCGTCGTTTGCAGCTCGTCAGCGCTGAATGCGCGGCTGTCTAGAGTTCGGACTCGATCCAGCCCTTGAGCGCGCTCTTGGGCGCGGCACCCAGCTTTTGCGCGACCGGCTTCCCATCCTTGAACAGGACCAGAAACGGGATCGACTGGACGCCCATCTGCCCCGGAACCTCGGGGTTTTCCATGATGTCCATCTTGGCGATGGTGACCTGCTCGCCCAGCTCATCGCTGATTTCCTCCAGCGCAGGGGCGATCATCTTGCACGGCCCGCACCAGTCGGCCCAGAAATCGACCAGCACGGGCTTGTCTGCATCAAGCACATCGGTCTGGAAGCTGGCATCGGTGACGGTCTTGGTGGCCATGGTCATGTCTCCTGTTACGCCGCTGTATCTAGTGGCTGATGGCTATTGGGCAATGCCCTGTGGCGAGAAGCTTTCCTGCGGGTCGGACAAACCGGGCTTGTTCGCCGCCAGCACGTCGGACGGAATGGCGATCAGCCGGGGCACCTGCGTGTAAAGCACGAGGGCCTCCACCGCCTTGCCGGGGAAGATTACCGCCAGCGCGGCGGCATAAGCGCCCATCTGGCGGATGGTGGAAGTCGGCACCTGTTCAAGCGAGGCCGGGGGCCTGCGCGCAGTCTTGAAATCGGCGACAAGCACGCGGGTTTCCTCGACCAACAGCCGGTCGGCGGTGCCCGCGATCACCTGCCCGCCGACGGTCGCGGCGAGCGGCACCTCGGCCAGAGCCGCAGGGCCAAACAGCTCCGCCCATTGAGGTTCGGCGAGCACGGCCAGCGCGCGGGCGAGCATGTCCTCCCGTTCGGCCTCGTCCAGATCGTGCGCTTGTTTCGCCAGCCAAATTTTCGCGCGCTCCTCGCGCAAATCCGGCGGCACATCGGGCAGCCGTTCGAGCAGCGCATGGATCAGCACCCCGCGCCGCGCGGCCATGGCCAGCTGATCGGGCGGCAGCGGCGGGTCGGCCCCCTTGTCCTCACCGGCAGAAGAAGGCGCCAATGGCCTTGGCGGGCGTGGTTCCTCACCCACAGGCCGCGTGGCCCAGTCAGGCAGGATGGTGGGCATGGGCAGGGCCTGCTGGTCGGCGCGGGCGACTGGCGGGGCACGTTCGCCGCGCTCCTGTCGCATCCCCCAGATCGGATCGGCCAGTTCTTCGCCGGTGAACAGCGGCGCAAGGCGCGCATACCAGCTGTCATCCGCCGGGGCCTTTTCGCGCGCGCCCAGCGCTCCGCCGATAAACAGCGCCTCTTCCGCACGAGTCATCGCGACATAGAGCAACCGCCAGTGTTCCTGCCGTTCCTCGACCTTCGAAGTCTCGTGCGCTGCCGCAATGCGCCTGACGCGTTCATCCTTGCCCAAGGGGACCATCGGGATTCTCCGCCCGGCCCCACCTGCGACCTCTTCCTCCAGTTCGAGCCCCGAGGGCAGCGACCTGTCCGGGTCGCCCGTCGCATCGGCGAGGATCACGATCGGTGCCTGCAGGCCCTTGGAACCGTGCACGGTCATCACCCGTACCAAGCCAGCATCGCCATCGGGCTCGCGCTTCAGCTCGCCCTCTCCCGCATCGAACCAGCTGAGGAAACCCTGCAGGCTGGGCGTATGCGCGGCGGCATATTGCGAGGCGGCGGTGAGCAATTCGTCGAGCGGGTCGTTCGCCTCGCGCCCCAGCCTTGCGACCAGCGCACGCCGTCCGTCCCACGGTCCGTTCAATATCCAGTGCAGCAGCGCCTGCGGCGGCTCGAAATCGGCCCGCGCGAGCAGGTCGCGCAACATGGCGACGACGCGCTGAACCTCAGCGGTACCTAGATCACGCAGATGGTCCCACAGTCCGCGCTTTTCGGGCCGGTAGCCATATTCAAGCAGCTGCTCCTGCGACCACCCGATCAGCGGCGAGACAAGCAGGTTGGCGAGGCTGAGATCATCGCGCGGCTGGACCGCAAAGCGCAGCGCCGCGAGCACGTCCTTCACCGCCAGCGGCGCGCCCAGCCGCAGCCGGTCGACCCCCGCCACCGGAATGCCCGCCGCATGCAGACGCGCGACGATCAACCCCGCCAGTTCGCGGCGCTTCCGCACCAGCACCATGATGTCGCCCGGCCCGGCATTGCGTTTCTCGCCCCGGCTGAGCGCGAAGCCGGTATGCAGCCATTGCCGGATTTGCGTCGCGAGCCGGTCGGCCATGATCCGCTCGGGCGTGGAGACCCAGCCCTCCTCGCCCTCTTCATCCTCACCGCCGGCGGCGCTGGTGACCGGCTGCCACAACCCGACGAGGCCCGGCAGGTCGTAGCCTTTGTGGGGTTCGGGTGCGCGGTCGAGACCGATATTAGCGGGCCCAATCGCGGCGATGGCCTCATCGACGAAATCGAGCACTGGCTGCGCGCTGCGATAGGAGCGCCCGAGGTCGAGATCGACCAGCTCGCGCGCCTCGATATTCTCGCGCAGCATCCGCGCATTCTCGGCCCGCGCGCGCAGCAGCTCGGTATAGCGGCGGCGGGCGGCGGCGAAGTTTTCCGGGCTCGTACCCTGAAAGCGGAAGATCGCCTGCTTGTAGTCGCCAACGACGAAGATCGTCCGCAAAACCTCGCCGCGCTGGCCGAGGCCGGAGAAGAAATCGTCGGTCAGCGCATCGACGATCGCCCATTGCGCAGCATTGGTGTCCTGCGCCTCATCCACCAGCACGTGATCGAACCGGCGGTCGAGTTTGAAGCGGATCCAGTCGCCCAGCCCGTCGGTTTTCAGCAGGCCTGCCGCCTGCCGGATCAGGTCGTCGAAATCGGCGAGCCCCTCGCGCTTCTTCGCCTCGTCCCAGGCGAGCGCGAATTTGCGTCCCACCTCCAGCGCCGGGGTCACGAATTCGACGAGGTCGAGCAGCGTGACCTGCGCGATGATTGCGTCGAACTGCGCGCGCAGCCGCTCCGCCGCGCCGCCAACGCCCGGATCGTGCTTTTCGAGGCTGGCGAGCGCGCGCACCTCGCCCTTCTGCGTGAACAGGGCCTTCACCAGCTCGCCCAGCCCATCCAGCCGCGTTGCTGGCGAGGCCACGCGCCATGCGGCGATGGCGTCAAGGCAGCTATCGGCGGTTTTGGTTCCCCAAGAGCGCAACGCCTCGGCCCATTGTTCGAGCGAGGCGATGTCCACTGCCTCGTCAGCGCACTGCGAAGCAATACTCTCACGCGTCGTATCGGCACCAAGGCCCAGCAGCTGCATCACCCGCGAGCGCATCGGCGGTTGCAGCGCGCCGGGGCCGAACCACGCCTGATGCGCGAGCGCACAGCGCATCAGCCAACCGCGCGCCGCGTCGGGGCCCATGCGCTTGGAGAGCAGTTCGAGCGCGCCAATCGCTTCGTTATCGCCGGTCCGTTCCCACGCCACCAGCAGCTCGGCCAATACGCGGTGCGCCAGGAGGTCACGGTCGCGATCCTCCATCGCGCGCGTGCCGGGCAGCATCCCCGCCTCCTCCGGGAAGGCCCCGAGCAGGAATTGCGCGAAGGCATGGATAGTGTCGATCCTGAGGCCCCCGCCCGGACAATCGAGCACGCTGGCGAACAAGGTCCGTGCATGGGCGCGCGTAGCCGGATCGCTGGGCGCGCCGATCGCGATGAGGTCGGCCGCCAGCGCCTCGTCCGCCATCCGCACCCAGCCCGCCAGCACCTCGTTGACGCGGGTCGCCATCTCCGCCGCGCCCGCCTTGGTGAAGGTCAGGCATAATATCTGCTCGGGCCGCACGCCGGGACGCAGCAACAGCCGCAGCACACGCGCGGAGAGCACCTGCGTCTTGCCCGTCCCCGCCGAGGCCGACAGCCACACGCTGTCGCGCGGATCGACCGCGCGCGCCTGGTTGTCCTTGAGCGGATAGACCTTCGCACTCACGCATCCGTCTCCCGGCCGAGCCATTCCTCCAGCCGCATCAGCTGGTCATAGGTGTTGTAGACCTTTGCATCGGGATTGAGCCGCGCGGTGAAACCCTCGCTCCCTAAAATCCAGCGGTCGAGCGCATCGTCGAGGAAGTGTGCGGTCTGGGGCAGGAACTCCTCTGGCTCAATGCCGCTGCGCTTGCGCCCCACTTTCAGCGGCGTGGTGACGTAGCCGAAGCCCGTTTCGCTGTCGGTATTCTTGCCCAGCGACCAGTATTCGAAGATCTCCGGCTCGCCCTCCAACGGGCCGAATGCGCCCGCCTTGGCCATCAGGCCAAGCGTGCCCAATTGCAGCGCGTAGCCCGCCTCGACCTCCGCGCCCGAGGGCGGCCCGCCGGTCTTGTAATCGACAATGGCGAGCGTGCCGTCAGCCAGCCGGTCGATCCGGTCGGCCTTGCCCCTGATCGTCACCCCGCGATGCTGCATCGTGCCCTCCTTCTCGAACAGCACTGGCTTACGCGAGGGTTCGGCGGCGATCTGCCCGGCCACCCATTCGAGCGCCGCCAGCAAGCGCGGCTTCCACAGCGCCCGCATCAGCGGGTGTGCGCCCATCGCCTGCAAATGCTGCTCGGCGAGGTCGGCCAGTTCGCCGTTCCCCTCATGCCAGTCCTGCAGGATCGCATGCGCCAGCGTCCCCTGCCATGCCGGACTCGGCTCGGCATCGAGCGGGTCCAGCTCGGGCAGCCGCAGGATGTGCGCGGCGTAGAACTGGTACGGGTCCGAGCGCAGCCGATCGAGCGCGGTCACGCTGAGCGGAACATGCCGCTGGTCTGGCGAAGGTTCCGGATCGGGCTGGACATAGGGGGCTGCGGGCGGCGCATCGCCCAGCGCCTCGGCCCATTTGGGCGTTTCCGCATCGACGTAATGGTCGAGCAGGTCGCTGCCGAGCAAAGCCCGCACCCGCAGCAGGAAGCGCGAGGGGATTGCCGGGCCGCCCGCGTCGCGCCGCGCGCGGCTCAGCACGACCTCCGGTGCCCCCATCGCCCCGGCAAGGTCATGCGCGGCGAGGCCGATGCGGAAATCCGCACCCGGCACGCCCAGCGCGCGCAACACCGGCGGGGCTAGCAAGGCCTCACCGCCCGAGGCAGGCGGCCAAGTGCCCTCGTTCAGGCCCGCGCAGATCACGAGATCGGCGCGGGTCATACGCCCTTCGAGCAGCCCGTAAATGGCCACACGCGGATGGCCGCCCCATGGTGGCCGCACGGCCACGCGTTCCATCGCTTCACGCAAAGCGACGGGCAGGTCTTCGGGCGCGAGCGAAATGCCTACCTCGCCTGCATTGAGGCGCAAATCCTCGACGAAGCTCGCCAGCGCGCGCCCGTCTTCGCGGGCCCACAGCGCCTCGCCGCACAAGGCCTCGCCCGCCGTGACCAGCGCGTCGAGCCGGTCAGCGAGCGCAGGGGACGCGGTCTCATCGCACAGCGGGGCGAGGATGGCGGCTACTTCCTCCCACCAGCTGCCGACCTTGGCCATGCGCGCGATCCCGGCCAGCGGGGCGAGGCCCGGCAACGGGCGCGGGCCGCGCAGCCGCAGTTCGAGCGCGCGCAAATGGTCGAGCCACTGGTTACGCCCCTCGCCGCTGTGCACCAGCGGATGCGACAACAGCGCCATCAGCGGTACCGGCGCAGCACCCTCCGGCCCGAGTTCGGCCAGTTGCAGGAACAGCCTGCCCGCCGGCGTCTGCGACAGCGGCTGCCCGCCCGTATCGTCGGCGGAAATGTTCCAACGGCGCAGGTGATGGACCACACGGGCCGCCAGCTCGCGGTCGGGCGTAATCACGGCGACGCGCTTTTCCGGCTGTTCCAGTGCCTGTCGCACCAGCAGCGCGATGGCCTGCGCCTCTCCCTCCGCATTGGCGCTTTCGAGCAGTTTCACGCCTGACAGGCGGCGGCTCTTGGCCGGCAGGTCGACCCAGGCGCGGCTGGCCTTGGGCGGCAGGAACAGGCTGGAGATTGCGTGGCTGCGCTCGGGCGGCCCCTTGCCCAGCCCGGCGCGGTGCCAGTGCTGCACCTCGGCGCGGGCCACGCCCATGCGATTGAGCAGCAGCTTCAGGTGATATTGCGGATGGGTCACGGCATCGTCGCGGGCGAAGGGCTGTTCGGCCTCGGGCGATCCGGCAGACCCGAGTTCGTCCCACACTTCCGCGCTCATCGACAGATCGAGATCGGGCAGGATCACCGCGCCATCGGGCGTTTCGCTGACCTGCCGCAGCAATGCCGCCAGCGCGGGCGCGGCGCTGGTCACACCCGCAGCGACAATCGGCGTCGCCGGTGGATCGGCTTTCAACCGCGCCGCCGCCGCGCGAAACAGCAGGTTGCGCCTTGTGGCGGAATCGCATTCGCCGCGCGCCTGCAACTCGGCCAGCCATTTGAGCTGTACACGCGCGAACAGCCGCAGGGAATCCTGCCAGTGCCCGGCCAGATCGCCGGTGAGGTCGAGCACGGCATCGGAGAGCAGGCTTTCGGGCGCGATTTCCTCGGCCAGCAGCCGGTCGAAGGCGCGGCCCATCTCGAAGGCGAGGCGCAGCAGCGCGCTGCCGCGCGGGGCCTCGTCCCCCATCTCCTCCCCGATCAGCTGGGCGAGCCGGAGCCACCGGCGCGTGGGCGAGGCAGCGGGCGGAATCGCCTCTCCCGCGCCCAGACTGTCGAACAGCGGGCCCAGGCTCTCATCCAGGTCGAGATCGCCGACCATCACCATGCGTGGCAGCAGCAGGCCCTGGGTCCCTGCCTCCCCGGAATGACGGATAAAGGCCTCGGTCACAGTACGCGCAGCACGCGAACTGGGCAGCAGCAGCGTCAGCCGGGCGAGGCCGAAACCCTCCTCGGCGTAGCGTGGCACAAGGCCAGCCACCAGCGCGTCGGCAAAGCCGCGATGCGCGGCGATGGAATAAACTTGCGGATGTTGGACGGCCACCTAGCTTTCGGCCAGCGCCGCCTCGGTCGGCGCGATGGATTGCGGCGTGCCGACCTCGAACCACTCGCCGGAAAAGGCCTGACCGAACAGGCGGTCTTCCGCGATCGCCCGGTCCCACAGCAGGTTGGTCGAGAACGGCCCCTCGGGCGCATCGCGCAGCAGCCGTTTGGCGACGAGCTGGATGCCGGTGAAGATGAACGGGGCCACGCGGCCCGGTCGCCGCCTTGTCAGCCGCCCCTCGCCGCTCATGTGGAAGTCACCCTTGCCGCGGAAATTGCCCGCGCGCTTGTGCGGCACCAGCAGCAGCAGCGCGTCCATCTTGTCCGCATCCCAGACCTGCGACAGCTCGGCAAAGGCGTTGATCGGCCCGTCGAGCCAGACATTGTCGGAGTTGAGACAGAAGAACGGGTCGGGCAGGCGGTCGGCTGCGCGCAGCATCCCGCCGCCGGTTTCGAGCAGCAGTTCGCGCTCGTCGGAGACCGTTACCGCCGGAGCCTTGCGGCCCAGTACATGCGCCTCCAGCGCGTCGGCAAGGTAATGGACATTGACCACCGCCTTGGCGACGCCCGCTTCAACCAGACGGTCCAGCGCATGGTCGATCAGTGGCTTGCCCGCGACGCGGACCATCGGCTTGGGCCGGTGCGCGGTCAGCGGACGCATCCGCTTGCCGAGCCCGGCGGCCAGCACCATCGCCGTGTCGGAGGCGAGCGGCGCGCTCATGCCGCCAGCTCTCCACCGCCAGCGGCGCGCATTTCGGCGGGAATATTGGCATCGAACCAGCGCGCGACCGGAGCCAGCGCCGGATGCGCGAGGTCGCGCTCCATCGCCGCCCAAACACGCGGGATCATCGGCAGGTATTTGGGCTTGCCGTCACGCTTCCACAGGCGCGCGAAGATGCCGACGATCTTGGCGTTGCGTTGCGCCCCCAGCCGCGCATAGTCCGCCGCGAAGTCCTCGCCCGGTTGCACCTTGTCGATATAGAGCGCCAGCATCTCGGCCTCCAGTTCGGGCGATACGTCGCGCCGGGCATCCTGCAACAAGGAGACGAGGTCATAGGCAGGGTGGCCGACCAGCGCGTCCTGGAAATCGATCAACCCCTGCCCCCCGCCGGGCAGCATCATGATGTTTTCCGCGTGGTAGTCGCGCAGCACCGTGACACCCGGCTGCTGTCGGCCGAGCAGCGGCTCGAGCGCCTCGCGCCATGCCGCCTCCAGCCCCATACCGTCGACCTCCAGCCCGGCGGCCATGCAGAACCAGTCAGGCAGCAGCGATGACTCGCGCAGATAGGTCTCCATGTCATAGGCCGCGAAGGGCCCGGCAGGCTGCCGATGCAGCTCCACCAGCGCCTCGACCGCGGCGGCATAGATGTCGCGCTCCTCGCCCGGTCTCGCCTCGACCCAGTCGCGCAGGTGATGCGCGCCGAAATCCTCGATCAGCACCAGCCCGCGCTCGGGCCGCTCGGCATAGATCTGCGGCGCGCGCAGGCCGTGCTGAGTCAGCCACTTGCCGACATGGATGAAGGGGCGCGGGTCTTCGTTCGGCGGCGGCGCATCCATCAGCATGGCGCTCTCACCCGGACGGCGGATGCGAAAATAGCGGCGGAAGCTGGCGTCGCCGGGCAGCGGCTCGACCTCGGCCTCGCCCCAGCCTGCCGCTTGCAGAAAATCGTCGATGCCCTCGGGCAGGTATTCGCTCATCCCCAGCGCTCTAGCCAATCCGCGCCCGGTTCGACAATCGCCTTGCGCCCCTTCCCGACAGATTCAAGGTGAATGCCGAGACAAGCCCGTTCATGCGCGAAGCCGCCAGCATGATCGGGCCATTCGGCGATCAGCGCCGCGCCCGCGCGATAATCGTCGAGCCCGAGTTCCTCCGCTTCGCGCGGATTATCGAGGCGGTAAAAATCGGCATGGACCACCGGCAGACGGACCGAAGGCGGGTCGTAGGTTTCAATGATGGTGAAGGTCGGCGAGGGAACTTCGCCTGTATGGCCAAGCCCTGCCAGCATTGCCCGCGCCAGCGTCGTCTTGCCCGCGCCCAGCCCGCCCGACAGCGCCACCACGTCGCCTGCGCGCAGCAGCGCCGCGATCCGCGCGCCCAGCGCCTCCATCGCCGCAAGGTCGGGCAGGTCGATGGTGCTCACGGCAGGATGATCGTCGCGGTCGTGCCCAGCCCCTTCTCGGACTGGATGTCGAGCCGCCCGCCATGCGCCTCGACCAGCTGGCGCGCCAGCGGCAGGCCCAAACCTCGCTTGCCCGCCTTGCCCTCTTCGCCCGGCTTTTCCAGCCGGTAGCCGTCCATCGCCCGCGCCAGCTCCGAAGGCTTCATCCCAGCCCCATTGTCCGAGACGACGATCCGCACCGTGTCGCGCTTGCGCGACAGGGCCACGAAAATGCGCCCGCCCGCAGGCGTCGCTGCAATCGCATTGTCGAGCAGATTGCCAATCGCGCGGCCCAGCTGGCGACGGTCGGCCATGACCAGCCCCGCCCCCTTGTCGCCGCGCAGGTCGAGCGTCAGGCCACGTTCCTCGATCGTCTCCTCGCGCTCCAGCACGACATTGGTGACGAGGTCGAAGATCGGCGTCTCCTCGGTAGCCATCGGCAGCAACCCGGCCTCGCTCTGCGTCAGGTCGAGCACGCTCTCGATCTGCCGGGTCAGCCGTTCGACCGAGGCGATGATCGCGGCGACATAGTCCTGCCCCTGCGGCGTGAGCTCACCCGCAACCCCGCTCTGCAGCAATTCGGCAAACCCTCCGATCGAGGTCAGCGGCGTGCGGAATTCATAGGACATGTTGGCGAGGAAGCGGGTCTTGACCGCATCCGCCTCTTCCAGCGCGGCGTTGCGTTCGCGCAGCGCCTCTTCCGCGCGGGTCGAATCAGTCACGTCGAGCACGGTCAGCAGGCCATTGCCGTCAGGCAGCGGCACACCGGCGAATTCGAGCACGCGCCCGTCCTCCAGCGCCACCCGCCCGCTGCGCTGGCGCCGGTCGAGCGTCGCCGCGCGCACCACCTCGCCAATCGCCCCGACCTGCCCCGGCCGCGCGAGCTGCTTGCCGATCCGGCCGAGCAGCGCATCGACATGCGGGTGGGCATCGAAGAAACCCTCGTCGATCTCCCAGATCGCCGGGAAACTGCGGTTCCACAGCTGCACCTTGCCGTCCGGCGCGAACACGGCGAGCGCCTCGAACAGCGAATCGAAGGTCGCCGCACGAGTTCTGAGCAGCGTGTCGCGCGTGGCCGACAGCGCCAGCTGTTCGGAGCGGTCTTCCGCCACCAGCACCAGCCCGCCATCGGGCATCGGCTGGGCGAGCATTCGCAGGTGGGTATTGTCGGACAGCGACCAGCTGTCTTCCACCGGGGCATCGGCGGTGAACCACAGCCCGACCTCGCGCCGCCATTGCGGGAAGTCGCGCGTTTCCGGCAGGCGCGCGCGGTCGCGGGCTAGGTCGAGGAAACGGTCGAAATCGGGCGGGTCGGCCTGCACTGAGCCCGGCAGCTCGAAAATCCGCAGGAATGGCTGGTTGGCGAAGGTCAGCCGCCGGTCGGCATCGAACTGCGCGACGCCGAGCGAGAGCTGGTCGAGCATCGAGCGCTGCGCCTCGCGGAAAGCGCGGAAGGCGCGGGCCTGCTCCTCCATCTCCTCGATATCGATGGCGTAACCGGCCACGCCCTCCTTGCCGAGCGGCAGGTCGCTGACCCTCAGCGAGCGGCGCTGGCTGCCGACCGTCGCCTGCACGATCCTCTGCACCGGCATATCGCTTCGCTGCGAGCCCTGCGCGGCCTGTGCGGCAGAGACACCCTCGACCGTCTCGATCAGCTCGATCTGCTCGGTGACGACATCGTGCGCGCTGGGGGCCCCGACCGCCTTCACATAGGCCGAATTGACCAGCCGCAGCCGCATGTCGGGGCCGCGGAACCACATCGGCATCGGCGCCGCCTCGATCAGTCCGACCAGCGCACGGAAGTCGCCCTTGGCCCGCTCCGATTCGGCGCGCATCCGCTTCAGCTCGTCATGGCTGTCGGAAAAGTCGAACCACCACAGCATCGCGACCCCGTCGGAGGCGACCACCGGGTCGGCGATATGCCCGCGAATGGCGAGATTGCGTGATGAGCCGCGCGGCGTCACCACCATGCGGAACGGCGCGGCGGTCTTCTGCGTGCGGCGGACCGCCTGCTGCAATTCCTCCAGCGCCTCCGGTGTCAGGCCGGTGTCCTCCCCGCTCAGTTCCGAGAGGTAGCCCGGCAGCTTGTCGAGCCCCAGCCAGGCGGCCAGCCGGTCCGGTCCCTCGACCGCGAAATCGGGCTTCACCAGCAGCGGGATCGCGGGCGAATCCTCGATCATCCGCGTCACCCGGCGGGCGGTGCTGCGCGCCGCGCGCGCCTGCCGCGCCTGCCGCTGCGCCGCCAGCACCAGCCACACCGCGCCAAACGTCCAGCCCGCCAGCAGCAGGCCGAGCAGCACCAGTGCGGTCGGCGTCAGTTCCATGACGCGTCGCTATGCGTCCGGCTGGCCGGATGCAATGGCGAGCGCGCGGGTCTGTTAGTTAATACCGATAATGTTCCGGCTTGAACGGCCCCTCGACGGGCACGCCGATATAGTCCGCCTGCTGCTTGGACAGTTGCGTCAGCTTCACACCCAGTTTGTCGAGATGCAGCGCCGCGACCTTCTCATCCAGATGCTTGGGCAGGACATAGACGTCCTTGTCATACTCGCCCGAGCGGGTGAACAGCTCGATCTGCGCGAGCACCTGGTTGGTGAAGGAGCAGCTCATCACGAAGCTGGGATGCCCGGTCGCGCAGGCGAGGTTCACCAGCCGCCCCTTGGCGAGCACGATGATTTCCTTGCCGTCAGGGAACTTCACGAGGTCGGTGCCAGACTTGAGCTCGGTCCAGTCGTAATTGTCGAGCGCCGAGATCTGGATCTCGGAATCGAAGTGGCCGATATTGCAGACGATCGCCATGTGCTTCATCGCCTTCATGTTCTCGGCGGTGATGACATGCTCATTGCCGGTGGCGGTGACGAAGATGTCGGCGCGCTTCACCGCGTCCTCCATCGTCACGACCTCATAGCCTTCCATCGCCGCCTGCAGCGCGCAAATCGGGTCGATCTCGGTCACCAGCACGCGCGCCCCGCCATTGCGGAGCGACTGGGCGCTGCCCTTGCCGACATCGCCATAGCCCGCAACGCAGGCGACCTTGCCCGACAGCATGACGTCGGTGGCGCGGCGGATCGCGTCGACCAGGCTCTCGCGGCAACCATAGAGGTTGTCGAACTTCGACTTGGTCACGGAGTCATTCACGTTGATCGCCGGGAATGGCAGCTTGCCCGCCTTGGCGAGGTGGTAGAGCCGGTGGACGCCCGTGGTGGTCTCTTCTGAGACGCCCTTGATCGCCTTGACCGTGGCGGTGAGATAGCCGGGCTTGCGCGCGAGGAATTCCTTTAGCGCGCGCTGGAATTCGATCTCCTCGACATTGCCCGGCGCGGGAAGCTCTTCACCTGCTTCGACCCGCGCGCCCCACAGCGCGAACATGGTGGCATCGCCGCCATCGTCCAGGATCATGTTGCAGGTGCCGTCCGGGTCCTCGTCCGACGTCCAGTCGAAGATCCGCCCGACATAGTCCCAGTAATCGGCCAGGCTCTCGCCCTTCACCGCGAACACCGGGATATCCCGCGCGGCGATCGCGGCGGCGGCGTGGTCCTGCGTCGAGAAGATGTTGCACGTCGCCCAGCGCAGCTCGGCACCAAGCGCCTGCAGCGTCTCGATCAGCACGGCCGTCTGGATGGTCATGTGCAGCGAGCCGGTGATCTTCGCGCCCTTCAGGGGCTGCGCGTCGCCATATTCCTCGCGCACGGCCATCAGGCCGGGCATCTCGGTTTCGGCGATGCGGATTTCCTCGCGTCCGTAATCGGCAAGGCCGATATCGGCGACGACGTAATCGGTGAAGGTGGTGGAGGCCACGCGCAATTCTCCTGACATTTCGGGGGTAGTATCGCCGGGGCTCCATGCGACACAGATGTGTCCGGAACCTCTAAAGCGCCAATTGCCGCGCGTAAAGGTATCCTCGGCCAGTGGCACATATCGAGACGCTTGCAAGCTGCCCCCGAGCGCCTATGTCCGGTGCCCGACACAGACATCCAGGAGCAGGCGATGACGATTTCCAAAGGCGACAAGCTTCCCGACGTAACGCTGGTCAAGGCGACCGCAGAGGGCCCCGAAAAGGTCGAATCCGGCGAATTTTTCGCAGGCAAGAAGGTCGCGCTGTTCTCCGTACCGGGCGCATTCACACCGACCTGCTCGGCCAAGCACCTGCCCGGCTTCGTCGAAAAGGCCGCTGAGCTGAAGGCCAAGGGCGTGGACGAGATCGCCTGCACCGCCGTCAACGATCCCTTCGTGATGGGCGCGTGGAACGACAGCGCCGGTTCGGCCGACATCACCATGCTGGCCGACGGCAACGGCGCTTTCGCCGAAGCGCTGGGCCTGACCATGGACGGCAGCGCGTTCGGCCTCGGCACGCGCGGCCAGCGCTTCTCGATGATCGTCGACGATGGCGTGGTGAGCGAGCTGAACGTCGAGGCGCCGGGCGACTTCAAGGTGTCGAGCGCGGATTACATGCTCGGCCAGCTCTGAGCGGCCAGCCTTGCGAAACATGAGAGGGCGCCCTTTGCGGCGCCCTTTTTTGTGCCTCTCGCGGTCTGCATGGAGCCGCGAAACCCTACAGGATGGAACACATGGAACACGGTCCTGAGGGCGAAAAACCTGCGCCGGCAACGGGTCGGTTGCCGGACATCAACGGCAGATGCAATGCGGATCGACAATGGGAAGGAGCCAACGGGGACTGAGCCTGCAAGGTCCGATGTAGGAAAGCTCGGCCACCCGAACGCGCACAACCTGACCGATTGTTTAACGCGCTGCCCACCGGGCGTTAACGCTCGCGCGCTATTGTCGCTTCCAGCAATTGATGCGGAGAATGCGATGTCTGGCTCTCGAAAAGACCGCAAGCAAGCCTGCCTGTCCGGGCAGTGCGACCTTGACCGCGCCTCGTTCGCGGTCGCCATTTCCGACATATCGTGTGACGGCTGCTCGGCCGAGGCCGAGTGCGACTGGGGCGAGGATTGCGAATTCCTGCACCTTCGCATCAATGATGCTATCGACGTCAATGGCCGGGTGCTGTGGCACGAGGGCAAGCGCGCCGGCATCCGTTTCTACGGCCAGATTCATCCGGCAGTGATCGACAAACTCGCGGCGGCCTGAGAACGCGTCTCACCCTCCGCTGACGCCCGCTTGTGTCGCTCAAGGCGGCGGGCCTGAAATGTTGGCTTCGCGTCAGGCTTCCTTGTCTGCGCCCGCCTGGTTGCGCTACCGCACCCGGTGCAACAGGAGACCTCATTGTGCTCAAGCGCCTGCTCATCCTCTCGACGCCCCTCCTCCTGGCCGCCTGCGTCACCGATCGCGATGCGGACACCGCCTCTGGAAATGCGGCCGAGGGCCGGGCCTTTGCCGAGGCGAACTGCGCGAGTTGCCACGGGCTCGATGACAATGCGTCGCCAAACCCGAACGCACCGAGCCTTTGGCAAGCGGCGCACAGTCTGCCGGAGTGGATGGTTGAGGGGTCGCTCGAGCGTGGCGTGCAAATCGGCCATACGACCGAAATGCCGGTTTTCGTGTTCGAGGATGAGGAGGTCGCCGATCTGCTCGCCTATTTCGAGGCGCTCAGGCAACAGAATTGAAGGCTGCGCCCGTAGCGGCTTGCGCCCGAACAAAGGCGGTCTGCTCCTGGCCCGGTCGCTGACCTTTCCCCTGCTCCCTCAATCCACCCATTGCACATCGACGCCCAGCGCATCGATGTTCTTCACGAAGTCGGGATGGGCGCGGCGGATCGGGTCCGCGTCAAGGATCGTGCTCTCGCCCTCGATGCTTGCCGCGACCATCAGCAGCGCGATGGCCACGCGGATGATATAGGGGCTGGTCACCGTGCCCGGCACCAGCCGGTCGCCGCCAAAGGTAATCAGGCGGTGCGGGTCGCACAGCAGCGTGTGTGCGCCGAACAGGCTGAGTTCGGTGTGCCAGGTCAGCCCGCCCTCATAGACCTTGTTCCAGAACATCACCTGCCCCTGGGCCTTCACGCCAAGCGCGATGAAGATCGGCAGCAGGTCGGCCGGGATATAGGGCCATGGCGCGGCCTCGACCTTCACCGTCAGGTGCGACGTGAAATTGTCCTTCACCTTCAGCCGCTCGGGCGCGACGAGGCGTGACCAGCCGTCCTCATGCCGGACCTCCGCCCCGAACTTCTCGAACGTCCGGTCGATCAGCATGAAATGGTCGGACCGCCCGTTGCGAACCGCGATATCGCCGCCGGTCACCGCCGCCAGCGCAAGGAAGGTGGTGATCTCGTGGAAGTCGTCGGCGAAGGTATAGTCGACGCCGGTCAGCCGGTCGGTCCCCTCGACGCTGACCATCGAGGTGCCCTTGCCCTTGATCTTGCCGCCCATCTTTTCGAGGAAGGTGCACAGCTCCTGCACATGTGGCTCGCACGCCGCGTTGACGATCTGGCTCGTACCATTCGCGGTAAGCGCGCTGATGATGAAATTCTCGGTCGTCGTGACCGAGGCATATTCGAGCCACATGCGCGTTGCCTCGGCCTTGCCCTTCTGGCGGAAGACGATGTTGTTGCCCTCATGGCTGACATCCGCCCCGAAGGCGCGAAACACCTCGACATGCGGATCGATCTCGCGCGCACCGAGCGTGCAGCCCTTCACCTCGTGCTCCAGCCGCGCCTCGCCCAGCCGCGCCAGCAAGCCCGGAATCATCATGATCGAGGCGCGCATAGCCTGCGGCAGGGTCGCCCGCGCACCCGCCGGAATCGTCGAATGGTCGATATGGAGGAGCTTCTCCTGCGGCCGCCAGTCGACCGTCGTACCCAGTTCGCCAAAGAAGGCGACGATGCGCTGGACGTCGGTGATCTCCGGCACGTTGCGCAGGGTGATCGGCGCGTCGCTGAGCAGCGTCGCACACAATACGGGCAGCACGGCGTTCTTGTTGGCCGAGGGTTCGATACGGCCATTCAGCTTGGGGCCGCCGCGCACGAGAAGCGCCGTCATGGATGCTGGTCCTTCAAATCAAGATTCCGGTGGCCGAATCCGGCAAGGGGTCAATAGCCCATCAGCGAGAGCACTTCCTTGCGGCTGCGCTCGTCCGTCAGGAACGTGCCCATCATCCGGCTGGTCGTCATCGCGACGCCGGGTGTGCGGACGCCGCGCGCGGTCATGCAGGCGTGGCTCGCCTCGATCACCACGGCGACGCCGTGTGGGTTCAGATGATCCCAGATGCATTGCGCGACCTCGGCGGTCAGCCGCTCCTGGATCTGCAGGCGCCGGGCATAGCCGTGCAACACGCGGGCGAGCTTGGAAATGCCAACCACGTGGTCGCGCGGCAGATAGGCGATGGCCGCCTTGCCGATGATCGGTGCCATGTGGTGTTCGCAATGCGACTGGAACGGAATGTCCTTCAGCAGCACGACTTCGTCATAGCCGCCGACCTCCTCGAAAATCCGGCTGAGGTGGATCGCGGGGTCTTCGTCATAGCCCTGGCAATATTCCTTCCACGCCCGCGCCACGCGCTTGGGCGTATCGATCAATCCTTCGCGCGTCGGGTCGTCGCCCGCCCAGCGGAGCAATGTCCGGATCGCGTCCTGCACTTCCTCGGGGACCGGGGGCTTGGCCGTGCCATCGGGTTTCTGGGGGTTGTCCTCATCGGGACCGACCAGGCTGCTCATAGCCGCTGTTTCTTTCTCTTCAATTTCGCCAGTCCCCTCGCCAATAGGCTGCCCCGGCGGAAAAGGCCACGCCTGTGCGAATTGCCTGGCAGAAGATCCTCGGCCCGGTCCGGATTGAACCATTCATTGTCGGCGATAAACTGCTCGATCTCGCTGCTTTCGGGCATCACGAAGGGCCGCAATTGCCGCGAGTGGCCTGCTCCGACATGCCCGATCATCGCCGCCATCGAGCCGTGACGTTCGATCCCGTCGGCCACCTCCTCCGGCGTAATCCCGCAATGTTCGGCCAGCAGACCGTGGCGGATCGCACGGATTGGTCCGCCGCAATGGCCGTTCCCTTCGCGCGCACAGTCGATGAAGACGTCGCACTCGCTGTCGAGCCCCATCGAGCGACCGTTGAAATTGGCCGAACCGACCCTGAGAATGCGGTCATCGATGATCAGCAGCTTGGCATGAACATAGATCGGCGTCTCGCCGGTATAGGGTACGAAAAGATGGAAGCGGTCGTGCGCGTCGAGCGCTTCCAGCGCATCGACCAGCCGGTCGCGCGCCGGGTCCATCGCCACGCTTTCCAGCCAGCCATCGGCATTTGCGGGGTGGACGACCACGACCTCTGGCGGGTCGGGCTCCTGCAAGCGCTGGGCGATCGCCTCGGCAATATCCTTCGAGGCGAAGTACTGGTTTTCGGCATAGATGAAGTGTCTGGCGCTGGCGATCTGCAGCAGGAACAGCTCGCGCACCTCCTCCACTTGCGGATAGCCGTTATAGGCTGCCGAGGTGCGGGCGATGCCGATCTCGACATCCTCGAACTGCGTCTCCAGCTCGTCGGGCCAGGCACTGCCCGGTTGCGCGTCGAGCACGGGCAGTTCCCCGCCCCCGGCCTTGCGCCAGCGGGTCCGCCCGAGCTCGTCGAGCGCGCCGGCAATTTCGCCCTCCATCATCATGCTCATGTCGTGCCACGGAGCATAGGGCCGGCCAGCCGGCCTCGTCCGGTTTTCGTCATGCTCCAGATGTTCGCGCGTGTCCCAGCGATGCCCGGTCAGGTCGATGCCGCCACACACGGCGAAATCATCGTCGATCACCACGATCTTCTGGTGATGGCTGCCGCCGACCGGGTGCGAGTTGTCGAACTTGAAGGCGATATGCCGGTGCGGCATCCAGCGCAGGATATCGGCCAGCATGTAGCCGCGCGCGAACCACTTGAGGAAACCAACGCTCCACTTCAGGATCAGGATGTCGAGATTGTCGTTTTTCCGCGCCAGCCACAGCACGAAACTGCCGAGGCGACTGGGATAGATCTTGCGCCGCCCCTTTTGCCACCAGCGCCGCCCCTTGGAGAGGTGGATGCGGGTGTCGAAGTCCCAGCCGATCAGCAGGATGCGCCGCTCGGCCTTGAGCATGGCCTGCTGGATGAGTGCAAAATAGTCCTCGCCATCGATGACGAGGCTGGCACGCCGGGCCTTGCCGTAGCGCCAGACGCCAGGCTCGACCGATGCGGGTTCGAGCCCGGCTGCCTTCTCTGTTGCTGTGTCCAATGCGCGCCCCTGCAATATCGCACAGGAAACCTAGCGGATGTTACGCCTTGGCGTCTTCCATCTTTTCCGGCGTGACTTCGGCCTCGGCCTCTTCGGCCTGCTTACGGCGGTCGAACACGGCGCGCATGTGCTGCCGATCCTCGTCGGTCAGCTGCTTTTCGAAATCGGGGAAGTGGTCGTCCTCTTCCTCGTCGATATGGTGGCGATAGCGGTGGTCGAGTTCGCGGAACCTCGCAAACCACGCGCTTGACGACATGTCGGCCGCAGCAAGGTCGTTGAGCAGTTCCTCGATCTCGTGGTGCTCGGCGACCGAATGGCGCGTTTCATCCGTGCTCTCGGGCTTCCGCAGCATGGTCGAATAGAGCGCCTGTTCCTCGGCGGCGGCGTGACCCTTCACCTCCTTGGTAAAGGTCATGAGCAGGCGCTTGCGCTCCTCGCTCTCGCCGCTGGTTTCAGCCAGCTGGTCGAGCAGGTCGCGATGCGCTTCGTGGTCCTGTTTCAGTCGGGCGAAAATATCGTCGGACATGGAAAATCTCCTGTCAAAGGGGTTTCTCAATGAACCGGCGAGCGGCGGCGATGTTCCGGATTTGCTGCAAGCGCGCTCGTTGCGTCAGACGGCCGAGCTGAAACGGCGCGCCGATTGCTGGCGATACGGATCGAAACAGGCGGCAATGCCGCGCGCATAGGGCAAGGCCATCGGGCTGAGCACGAGTTCGCCATGCTCAATCGCGCACAGCCGGGCCTCGACGAAGGGGGTCAGGCGCGGCCAGGCATCCTGCAGGATCGCGGCATCGACGCGGGTGTGACCACGGCAGAGGATATCCTCGATCACCTGTCCCCGGCGGCGGTCATCGTCGCTGCGCGGCTTGCCCAACGCAATTGGCAGCTTCCCTTGCGACAGGATCATCCGGTAGCGGCCCGAATTCTTCTCGTTCTGCGCCAGCAGGTTCGGGAACTGGCTGATCGCCGAGGCCCCCAGCCCGATCAGCACCGGCGCCTCGTCCTCGGTAAAACCCTGGAAGTTGCGCTGCAGCCGCCCGCTCGTGGCGGCCTGCGCCAAAGGATCGCCGGGCAACGCGAAATGGTCGAAGCCGACCGGCACATAGCCGTTATTGACCATCTGGTGATGCCCCAGCGCCGCCATGCGGAACCGCGCCCGCGGCCCCGGCAGGGCGCTGGCATCGATCCGCCGCTGGCGCGCGATCATGTGCGGGACATGGGCATAGCCGAACAGCGCCACGCGCTCCCCCCCGTAACCCGCCGCCAGTTCGAGCGATTCGTCCAGCTCCGCCTCGCTCTGGCCCGGCAGGCCATACATCAGGTCGAAATTGAGCGAGGTCACCCCGGCATCGCGCAGCATCCCGACCGAGCGCTCGATCATGGCCAGCGGCTGCACCCGGCCGATCGCCTGCTGCAGCCGGGGCGCAAATGTCTGCACCCCGAGCGAGGCATTGCTCGCCCCGATTGTGCGGAGCACCTCGCCCCAGCCGTCGGACAATGTGCGCGGATCGAGCTCGATCGAGACCAGCGGATTATCGAGCGCGAAATGCGTCGCCAGCGCGTCGAACAGGCGCAGGAAATCGCCCGTCGCCAGCGCGTTCGGGCTGCCGCCGCCAAAGGCGAACCGGCGAATGCGGGCGCTCTGCGGCAGCTTCGCGGCGACCAGCGCGATTTCCCGGTGCAGCGCGTCGAGATAGCTGGTGAGCCGCTGCGAGCGATTGGCCGCCGCCGTGTTGCAACCGCAATACCAGCAAATCTTCTCGCAAAACGGAATGTGGACATAGAGCGAGACGTCGCCAGTCGCCCCGGCGATCACCTCGTCGAAATCCGCCGGGCCGACATCGGGGCCGAACTCGGCTGCGGTTGGAAAGCTGGTATAACGCGGCACGGGCGTCGCGAGCAGGTCTGGATGATAGGGCCACATGAACGGCAGATTGCCTGCCGGTCGCCCGCCAATCATTGTCCAGAATCAAATTTGCGCCAATCGGGCGGTGCCCGGCTAGCTCTCCTCGTCCTCGTCGATGAGAATGCGCGAGGCAGCCCCCTGCGGGTCCTCGAACTGGCCCGAGCGCAGCGCCCAGAAAAACGCCCCGAGGCCGCCCAGCCCCAGCAACAGCGCAATCGGCACGAGGAAGACGAGCACCGTCATCGTGCGGCCCGCGCCAGTCGCAGCGAATTGGCGACCACGATCAGCGAGCTGGCCGACATGGCGATGGCCGCCACCAGCGGCGTCACCAGCCCGGCAATCGCCAGCGGTACGGCGAGGATGTTGTAGCCCACCGCCAGCGCGAAGTTCTGCTTCACCACCGCCATCGTCCGGCGCGAGGCGCGGATCGCGCGCGGCACCGCGAGCAGCGAATCCTGCATGAACACGAAATCGGCGGCCTGCAGCCCGACCTCGCTGGCTGAACCGGGCGCCATCGAGGCATTGGCCGCCGCCAGCGCAGGCCCGTCATTGAGGCCATCGCCGACCATCAGCACCTTGTGCCCGGCCTCGCGCAGCGCACCGACTGCGTCCTGCTTGTCGGCGGGCAGCACGCCCGCCTGCGCCTCCAGCCCGGTCTGCCGCGCTGTTTGCGCGACCGCCTCGCTGCTGTCGCCCGAGAGGATCGACGGGACCACACCGGCAGTCTGCAATTGCGAAATCGCCACGCGCGCATCGGGGCGCAATTCGTCGGCGAAGGTAATGAGCCGCAGCGTGCCCTGTCCGGCATCGAGCGCCACCGCCTGCCGCGCCGATTCTTCCGGGCGCTGCAGCGAAACCTTGCGACCTTCGTAAAGCGCGAAGACGCCCTGCCCCGGCACCTCCTGCACGTCCTCGATCGCAGCGGCCCGCGCACCTGTGGCCGCCAGCGCATCGGCCAGCCCGCGCGACAGCGGGTGGCGGCTATGCGAGGCGAGCGCCATCGCCACGGCCCGTTCCTCGGCGGCCATGGCGGCGATGGTTTCGCCCTGCGGCACGGGCCGCCCGAGCGTCAGCGTCCCGGTCTTGTCGAGCAGCGCGCGGTCGACGCCCGCCAGTCGCTCCAGTGCCGAGCCATCCCGGACCATGATCCCGGCGCGCATCAGCGCCCCGCTGGCGACGACCTGCGCCACGGGGACGGCCAACCCCAGCGCGCAGGGACAGGTGATGATGAGCACCGCCACACCCGTCACCAGCGCCTGGTAGAGCGAGGCCCCGGCCAGCAGCCAGCCGATCACCGTGATGGCCGCGAGCGAATGCACGGCGGGCGCATAAAGGCGCGAGGCGCGGTCAGCGATGCGGACATAGCGACTGCGGTTCTGGGTGCTCGCCTCCATCAGGCGGGCAATCTCGGCCAAAGTCGTATCGTGGCCCGCATGGCTGACCCGCACATCGACCGGCGCGGTGAGGTTCAGCGTCCCGGCCAGCGCCTGATCGCCGGTATGCGCGGTGACCGGTGCGCTCTCGCCGGTCAGCAGCGACTGGTCGAAACTGGTCGCGCCCGCGACGATCTCGCCATCGGCGGCAAGCCGCTCCCCGGCGGCGACGCGCATCACCATGCCCGGTTGCAGTTCGCGCGCCTCGACCCAGCTCAGCGCGCCGTCCTGCGCGATCACATTCGCACCCTGTGCCGCCTGACCGAGCAGGGCATCGACCCCGGCGCGGGCGCGGTCGCGCATCATCGCATCGAGCACCCGGCCCGCCAGCAGGAAGGCCAGCAGCATCAGCGCGCCATCGAACCAGGCATGCGCGCCGCCCACGATCACCTCGTACAGGCTGAGGCCGGTGGCGACGATCACGCCGATGCTGATCGGCACGTCCATATTGGTCTGACCATGGCGCAGCACCTTCCACGCCGAGCGGAAGAACGGCTGCCCGGCATAGGCGATGGCGGGCACCGCGATCAGCGCCGAGATCCAGTGGAACAGCTCGCGCGTGGTCCCTTCGGCCCCGGACCAGACGCTGACCGACAGCAGCATCACGTTCATCGCGGCGAAGGCGGCGACGGCCAGCGGGGCAAGCAGCGGCTTGACCGCCGAGACCGGCTTTTCGAGCGCATCGTGCCGGGGCTTCGCTTCGAACCCGATTTCGGACAGCGCCGTCACCAGCGCCCGGTCGCTGACCGACGGGTCATGTTCGACCGCGACGGTGCGCGCCGAGAGGTTGACGCGCGCCGCGGCGACGCCCGGCATTTCGCCCAGCCGCCGCTCGACCTTGCTCATGCAGCCGGCGCAATGCATCCCCGGCACGGCGAGGACGCTATGTTCCTCTGCGCTGTCGAGGCGCGCCTGCCCGTTCACCTAAGGTCTTCTTCGTGGCGCCAGCGCGCCTCGCCATCGGTCAGTTCGTAGCGGATCGTCCAGCGCCCCGCGGGGAGCGCTTCACTTGACAGGAAGCTGCCGTCGCTCTGCCGCTCGAAACTCAGCGGGCGGTCCGGCATGCGACCGAGCGGGTGGCGGGCATCGGCCGCCAGCATCGCCCCGGCTCCGGGCCCCACGGCCGTGACCTGCAGGTGCCCATCCTCCCGCCAGACGGAGGCGATGCTCCAGTCCAGCGCCTCCTGCTGCTCCGCCGCGTCCAGCCAGTCATTGTATTTCTGGCTCGCGACATAGGAGTTCTCGACCACGATCCCGCCAAAGGTCGAACTGGCATAGGCTGCCATGGCGAAGTTGACCGCCATGACGCAGCCGAAAAAGCCGACGAGGATCGCCGTCATGTGCCAGCCGGTGAACTTGCCAGAGGTCTTTGTCGCCATCATTCGTCTCCGGGCGCGGTGAAGCCCGTTTCCACACTGTCGGTTTCACGCTGTTCGTCAAGCGAAGTCAGGCGGAAGGTGAAGTCGGTCGCCTCGGTATCGGCAGGGGCCATGACATAGGCGCGCACCGGCAGCGTCGCATCGGCTGGAACCATGATGACCTGCTTCGTCGCCGCATCCTCGCGCGCAATGGTGTCCGACCACATCAACCCGCCGGGCAGCCCCTCGATCGCGACCTCCATCTCGCGCGGGCGGCTTTCCATGTTCCGCAGGCGCAGGGTATAGGCATTGCGGATCGAGCCGTCGCTCAGCAGCATGAAGGGCGGATTGCGATCCGGCGAAACGGTCAGGTCGGTATGGCTCCTGACGCCGAGCATGAACAGCAGGCCCAGCCCGATGCTGCCCCAGATCATGAAATAGGCGATGGTGCGCGGACGCAGCAGCGCCTTCCACGCCGGACGCGGGGGCTGCCCGGCCGCCTCGGCCTTGCAATCCTCCAGCGTCGCATAGTCGATCAACCCGCGCGGGCGCCCGATATCCTTCATCACCTTGTCGCAGGCATCGATACACAGCGCGCAGGTGATGCAGGAGATGTCCGGCCCCTTGCGGATGTCCCACCCGGTCGGGCAGACCGCCACGCATTGCTGGCAATCGATGCAATCGCCCACCGCGCCGGGGTTCTTCTCCGCCTTCTTCAGGCTGCCGCGCGGTTCGCCGCGCCAGTCCTTGTAGGTAACCAGCAGCGACTTCTCGTCCATCAGCGCGGTCTGGATGCGGGGCCACGGGCACATATAGATGCACACCTGCTCGCGCATGAAGCCGCCCAGCGTGAAGGTGGTCAGCGTCAGCACGGCGACGGTGATATAGGCGACCGGGGCCGCCTCTCCGCGCCAGAAATCGTGCACCAGCGTCGGCGCATCGGCGAAATACATGATCCACGCGCCACCGGTCCAGAAGGCGATGGTGAGGTAGATCAGCCACTTGAAGCCGCGCCGCAGCACCTTGCCCCAGGTCCACGGCGCCGCATCGAGGCGCATACGCGCATTGCGGTCGCCGTCAATGAAGCGGTCGACATGCTGGAACAGGTCGGTCCACACGGTCTGCGGGCAGGTATAGCCGCACCATGCCCGGCCCACCGCGCTGGTGACCAGGAACAGGCCGATACCCGCCATGATCAGCAGACCGGCGACGAAGTAGAATTCGTGCGGCCAGATCTCGATGCCGAACATGTAGAACCGGCGATTGGCCAGATCGACCAGCACCGCCTGATCCGGCGCATAGGGCCCCCGGTCCCAGCGGATCCACGGCGTGCCGTAATAGATCGCCAGGGTGACGACCATCACCAGCCACTTGAAGCGGCGGAACGGCCCGTCGATACGCTTGTTATGAACCGCCTTGCGGCTGGCGTAGAGCTGTTCGTGTTCAGGCTGGACTGTCATTGGGGGCCTCGGTTTCCAAATTGGCGACGATCTCTTCGTCGGCTGTCCCCGTTTCCGTCCCCGCACCTGCCCCCACAGCTGCTTCAGATTCTTCCTCGATTACCGGTGTTTCCTCACCGCCGCCCAGCGAGTGGACATAGGCGGTCAGCATCTTGATGGTCACCGGATCAAGCCGGTCCTGCCAGGCCGGCATCACGCCCATCCTCGGATGCAGGATCTGGCCGGTAATGGCTTCACGCGAATCGCCGCGCAGCCAGATCGCATCGGCGAGGTTCGGCGCACCGAATTCGCGCATGCCGCGACCATCAGCACCGTGGCAGGCCGCGCAATTGTCAGCGTACAGCTGCGCGCCCTCGGCATTGGCTTCCGCCTTGCCCGACAGCGACAGCACGTGATCGACCAGCGCATTCACCTGCCCGCTGTCGAGCGCGCCGTCGAAGGTCGGCATGATGCCCTGACGCAGGTCGGCTTCTGGCTGCCGCACGCCGTTGGTGATCGTGTAGTGGATCGACTCCAGGTCGCCGCCCCACAGCCAGTCATCGTCGTTGAGGTTGGGATAGCCCAGATCCTGCACACCGGCTGCGCCCGAGCCATGGCACTGGACGCAATTGACCTTGAACGCGGCCGCGCCGCCCGCCACCGCCTGCTGCAACAGCTGCGGATCGGCGGTCATCTTGTTGAGATCGGTCACCGCCAGCTGTTCGCGGAAATCCTGCCGCGCCAGGTCGGCGGCGGTCATTTCCTCGGTCAGCTGCCCGCGGCTCGACCACTTGAGCATGCCCTCGCTCGCCTTGGTCAGCATCGGAAACGCCGGATAGGCGATGACGTAACCGACCGAGAAGATGATCGTCAGATAGAAGGTCCACAGCCACCAGCGCGGCAGCGGCGTGTTCAGCTCCTCGATACCATCCCATTCGTGCCCGACAGTTTCGGTGCCGGTGGCCTGATCGATCCGCTTATTCTCCATCGACCTCGTCCTCGAAAATAGAAGTTGCCGCCCGGTTGTTCATCTTCCTGGCCCCCGGCCGGAACGGCCAGGCGCACAGGGTCAGGAACACCACAATCATGGCCACCAGGGCCCAGCTGTCGGCGAAATGTCGCAGGGTTTCATAGACGCTCACCGTCCATCCTCCGCCGCAGGCATATTTTGGGCCAGTTCCTCCTGGGCTGCGGCACTGTTCACATCGACCAGCGTACCGAGCATCTGCAGATAGGCGACCAGCGCATCCATCTCGGTCACGCGGGTCGGATCGCCGTCGAAATCGCGCAGCTGCGCCTTGGGATAGCGTTCCTCCAGATCCTCCGCGCCCATGTCAGGATCGCCCTGCGCCATGAGGTCGGCCGCGGCCATCTCGAGGTCGCGGTCGGTATAGGGGACGCCCACGGCCCGCAGCGCGGCGAGGTGCGCCTCGGGATCGTGTACCTCAAGGTCCGCCTCGGCGAGGAAACCATATTGCGGCATCACGCTCTCGGGCACCACGGCCTGCGGATCGGTCAGGTGCTGCACATGCCATTCGTCAGAATAGCGCCCGCCGACCCGCGCCAGATCCGGCCCGGTACGCTTAGAGCCCCACTGGAACGGGTGGTCGTACATGCTCTCTGCCGCCAGCGAGTAATGGCCGTACCGTTCCACTTCGTCGCGGAACGGACGAATCATCTGGCTGTGGCAGACATAGCAACCCTCGCGGATATAGATGTCGCGCCCAGCCAGTTCGAGCGGGGTGTAGGGCCGCATGCCGTCCACCTTCTCGATCGTGTTGTCGATCCAGAACAGCGGGGCGATCTCGACGAGGCCGCCAATCGCCACAGTGACGAAGGTCGCCGCCGCCAGCAGAGTGATGTTCTTCTCGAGCTTCTTGTGCCCGGCGAACGGTTCTTTGATGTTATCGCTCATTGGCTTTCTCTCACTCGGCCGGAACGGCTGCGGGGGTGATCGGACGGTCGGCCTCGGCATCGTAGGCGGCGTCGTTCAGCGGCGCTTCCTCGCGCAGCTTGCCGGCAATCGTCATCCAGACGTTGTAGGCCGCGACGACAGCACCCGCGAGGTACAGCACCCCGCCCAGCGCCCGCAGCAGGAACATCGGCTTCACCGCTTCGACCGTGTCGGCGAAGCTGTTCACCAGGTACCCGTCGAGGCCGTATTCGCGCCACATCAGGCCCTGGGTGACGCCCGCCACCCACATGCTCGCGGCGTAGAAGACGATTCCGGCGCTCGCGAGCCAGAAGTGCCAGTTGATCATCCGCAGCGAGAACATCCGCTCCCGCTTCCACAGACGCGGAACCAGGTAATAGACCGCCGCAAAGGTGATCATGCCGTTCCAGCCCAGCGCGCCGGAATGGACGTGGCCGATGGTCCAGTCAGTGTAGTGCGACAGCGAATTGACGCTCTTGATCGACAGCATCGGACCTTCGAACGTGCTCATGCCGTAGAAGGCCAGCGCCATCACCATCATGCGGATGATCGGGTCGGTGCGAACCTTGTCCCATGCGCCGTTGAGCGTCATCAA